>JAGQYU010000352.1 GCA_020435885.1 Flavobacteriaceae bacterium | reverse complement strand
TAGAAAGGCAAGAAAGAAAAGTACAAAAGTAATATATACAGCTCATGGCTTTCATTTTTATAAAGGTGCTGCTAAAAAAAATTGGGTGCTATTCTATCCTATTGAAGTTATGCTCTCTTATATTACTGATGGTATAATAACAATGAATAAAGAAGATTTTAATTGTCTATCAACTCCAGTATTTAAATCGAAGCATAAATATGTTATTGATGGTATTGGAGTAAATCCAAAAAGATTAAAATTCAATAATTCAGAACTCATCGATTTGAAAGAAGAATTACAAATTAAAAATAATGATGTAACGGTTCTTTATATAGCAGAGTTTATACCACGTAAGAACCATCAGTTTATATTTAAGGAACTTAAGAAAATAATTGAAAACAATCTTCATATTAAATTTCTATTTGCGGGTGGTTTTGCCTCAGAAAAAATAAAACTTGAAAAGCTAGCAATCAATGAAGGTTTAATACATTATGTTAGGTTTCTAGGATATAGAGATGATATAGGAAAAATAATTGCCTTAGCGGATATTGGAGTTTCATCAAGTATAGCTGAAGGTCTACCAATTGGAATTTTAGAGCTTATGTATAATAATATCCCAGTAATAGCCTCTAATATAAGAGGTCACAAAGACATTATTACCGATGGAGATAATGGATATTTGTTTAATTTTGATGAGGGTAATAAATTTAAAGAAGTACTTGATAAACTTGCTAAAAATGAAATCTTTAGGAAAGAGTTGGGTGAAAAATCTAAACTTTCTATTGAAAGATTTTTACTACCAAATGCTGTGAATAATATGTCCTTAATTTATGACGATTTTTTGAACTAATATGAAACAGCAATTATTAAATAATCTTAAAAACATATATGGCTGGAAAACCAAGAGAAAAATTGTGGTTATTTCGGTTGATGATTATGGTAATGTGCGGTTGGATAGTAAAGCAGCTCGAAAAGCCATGGATAAAGCAGGTTTAAAAGTGCATACACGCTTTGATGCTTTTGATACTTTAGAAACCACTCAGGATTTGGAAGTACTATTTGAAACATTAACATCGGTAAAAGATGTAAACGGAAATCATGCGGTTTTTACCCCATTTGCCTTACCTTGTAATATTGATTTTGAGAAAATGCAACAGGAAGGTTATCAGGAATATCATTATGAGCTATTGCCTGTTACTTATGAAAAGCTTTCATTAAAAGATACCAATGCTTATAACAAAACCTGGAAATTATGGAAAGAAGGAATGACTAAAGGCTTAATGGCACCTCAGTTTCACGGAAGGGAACACTTTAATTTAAAAGTATTTAAAGAGAAACTTAAGAAAAGAGATAAAGAGGTATTTACTGCATTAAATAACAGGTCTTATACCAGTATTGAGGATACAGGTTATAAATCAATTAGTCTAACGGCGGCCTTTGAGTTTTGGAAGTTTGAAGAAAATAATGATTTCAATGAAATATTGATGGATGGCTTAAACAGATTTGAAGAAGTATATGGATATAAAGCAATTCATTTCAACCCTCCGGGTGGCAGGGAACATCCAGTAATACATAAAACATTAAAGGAAAAAGGAGTTAAATATATAGATACGCCTTTTATTAAACAAGAACATCAAGGAGAAGGTAATTATAAAAAAGTTATAAATTATACAGGAAAGAAAAACAAATTAGGCATGATCTATCAGGTTAGAAATGTGGTTTTTGAGCCCACACATAATAGAGGTTTTAATTGGGTTGATTATACGTATAAACAAATAGAAGCTGCATTTAGATGGCATAGGCCGGCGATTATTAGCTCTCACCGAGTAAATTTTTGCGGGTATATTGAAGAAGATAATAGAAAAATAGGGATTAAAGCACTTCGTGAATTATTAAAAAGAATAGTAACGAAATGGCCGGATGTAGAATTTATGTCTGCCAGTGAGTTGGGGAATTTAATAACAAAGAACAAAGGATGATATATAAACTTTATGTAAAAAGGCTTTTTGACTTTTCAATCAGTCTGATATTACTAGTTGTTTTATTGCCTTTACTAATGTTGATTGCTTTTATTCTATGGATCAAAAATAAAGGGAGAAACCCATTTTTCTTTCAAGACAGGCCTGGAAAAGATCAACAAATAATCCGCATTATCAAATTCAAGTCTATGACGGATGCCAAAGATAGTAAAGGAAAATTTTTACCTGATAATGAGCGTATTACAAAGCTT
>JAGQYU010000075.1 GCA_020435885.1 Flavobacteriaceae bacterium | reverse complement strand
TTATGTTTCTTTTTTGTTATGCTTAGCAGTTTTTTACTGCATGCACAGGAAAGAACAATAACTGGTAAGGTAACTGATGAATCTGGACCCTTACCTGGTGTTAGTGTTTTAATTAAAGGAACAACAACTGGTACAGAAACCGATTTTGATGGCAAGTATACTATCAAAACAAATGAGGGTGATATTCTTGTGTTCAGTTTTATTGGAATGACAACACAAGAAAGAAAAGTTGGTACATCGAATATAATTGATGTGGCTTTGGTTGCCGATAATGTTCTTGAAGAAGTTATAGTAACAGCTTTAGGTCTTGAAAAGAAAAAAGATGAGGATTTAAGCTCATCTACAACTGTAAATACAGATGCTTTGAATAGAGCCACCGAAGCTGGTGTCATTCAAGGGTTGGCCGGTAAAACATCAGGTTTAAAAATTACTAGGAATACCGGTGACCCAGGATCTGGTGCTTATATTCAGATTAGAGGTCAAAACAGTTTCAATTCAAGCGCCAATCCTCTTATTATTTTAGACGGTACACCTATTTCCAATAATAGTGTTAACATCAATGGAAATACAGCTGGTGTTGCAGAGCAATCACGTTTAAATGACCTTAATCAAGATGATATTGAAAGTGTAACCGTTTTAAAAGGCGCTGCTGCTGCTGCTGTTTGGGGTACAGGTGCTGCTAACGGTGTAATTGTTATCAAAACTAAACAAGGTAGATCAGGTGCAAAAAAATTAGCTGTATCGGTTAGATCAACTCTTATTGTAGATAAAATAAATGTAGAATTTGAAAAGCAAGATACATTTGGTCAAGGATACCCCGCATGGTGGGCTGGTATAGGAAGTGACTTTTCATCTGATGGAGGTATTTGGGTTCCAAATACTGGATTTTCATGGGGAGATAGAATTTCTGCAAGGTCTGGAGGTGCTGATGGTGTAACTGTTGGTAATAGAAGATTTGAATCGGCAACGGGTAATATTATTTATCCTATTACAAGTAAAAACAGTACTGAAGTCTTTAATGAGATTAACAGAAACCAAGTATTTGGTGATGGGTTTACTTTTGACAAATCAGCTAGTATTACTTATGGAAATGAGAATAGTAGTACTTTTATGAGTTATAGTGATTGGGATCAAAATGGTATTATTAAAGGCCGTTCTAATTATAGAAGACAAACTATAAGATTAAATCATAATATTAATCTTACTGAAAAAATCTCAGCAAAGTTTAATACTACTTACTCTAAGGTTCGTTCAGATAGAGTTCAACAAGGATCAAACTCAGCAGGTTTATATTTAGGATATTTAAGAACGGCTCCTGATTTCGATAATAGAGATTATATTGGTACTTATTATAACAGTGCCAACGTACCAACACCAAATTCTCATAGAAGTTATAGACGTTATTTAGGTGATGCACCTCCTGCTTATAATAACCCAGGATGGACTATTAATGAACAAGATAACCCTAATAAAGTAGAGCGCTTTATTATAACACCAGAATTGATTTGGAAATTAAGAGATGATCTAAGTTTTACAGCAAGATATGGTTTAGATTATTATACAGATCATAGAGAAACATTTTTCCCAATAAATTCTGCCGGAGGCGGCACAGGATCATATCAACAAGATGAAATCCAAGAAAAAACTCAAAATGTAAACCTATTTTTACAATACAACAAATCAATCTCTGATGATTTTAATGTTGGTTTAATTTTAGGTACAACTCTAGATAAAAATGAATATTCTAGATTGACGGGGGTTTCAACTGAATTCACTAACCCAGATGTAGATGAATTAAGGATTTTTGGAAATGCAAATGCTGAAAATGAATTACCTAGCAGCTTTAAAAGTGAATCAAGAAAATCAGGAGCTTATGCTGTTTTAAATTTAGATTTATTCAATCAACTCTATTTTGAAGCTACCGGTAGGTATGAAAGACCTTCTACGTTAGAAACCAATGTTTTCTACCCTAGTGCGTCATTAGGTTGGCAGTTTTCAGAAATCATTGGCGAGAACAATTTCTTATCTTTTGGTAAGTTAAGAGCTTCTTATGGTGAAATTGGTATTGAGCCTGGAGTATACTCTAGTAGCACTACATTTGGACCTGGTGGTATAGCCTCATCATGGGGTGATGGACTGAATGCATCAGCATATGGTAATCCATTTACAAGAAGCAATACATTAGGTAATCCTGACCTTAAAGAAGAAAGGGTTAAAGAATTTGAAGTTGGAGCTGACTTCCGTTTCTTTCATAATAAGGTAACTTTAGGTGTAACCTACTACGACCGTGTAACTGAGGATGCTATATTACCGATTTCAGTTCCTGCTTCTACAGGTTATAGCAGTACACTTGCTAACGCTGCCGAAATTACTAACAAAGGGTTAGAGATTGATTTAGGGTTAAATTTAATTACTAATGATGACTTTAAATGGACGTTGAATGCTAATTACTCTCATAATGACAACTTAGTAACCGATTTAAGTGGTGTACAATCAGTTTTCCTTGCAGGGTTTACAGGAACATCTTCTAGAGTTGTTGAAGGTCATGCTATTGGCGCGCTTTGGGGAGGTAGATTTCAACATAACGATGATGGAAGTTATGTATTAAACTCTTCAGGATTTCCGGTTTTAGCACCCGATGAAGGAGTAATTGGTGATCCAAACCCTGATTGGATAGGTGGTTTAGGAACTGTATTCTCTTACAAAGGGATAACTCTTTCAGCTCAATTTGAAACATCGCAAGGTAACGATCATTGGACAGGAACTGAAGGTGTTTTGAAATATTTTGGTATTCACCCTGAAACAGCTAATGAAACAGTTGCTTCACAAAATTTAAACACTTATGATGGTAGAGTAATTCCTGCAGGTACAACTTTTAGAGGTATTATTTCTGATTTTGGTGGTGGGCCTGTAGCTTTAGACTCTGAGTGGTATACAATTGACGGTGGTGGCTTTGGAAACCAGAGTGAAACGTTTATTCAAGATGCCTCTTGGACTCGTTTGAGAGAAGTATCCATTGGATATCAATTCCCTCAAAAGATGATAAGTAAAATTGGCTTTACTGACTTATCTGTTACCTTAACTGGAAGAAACCTAGCTTTATGGACAGATATTGAAGGTTTTGATCCTGATATCAACCTTACAGGAGCCACTCTAGGTCGTGGATTAGACTATTTTACTAATCCGGCAACTCAAAGTTATGCCCTTACAATCAAATTCGGGTTCTAATTATTAAAATATATAACAATGAAAAACAAAAATTTTTATAAATATCTCAGTTTATTGCTTGTAGTGATTTTAGCTTCATGTAGTAACTTTACGGATGGAATAAATGAGGATCCTAATAATTTCACTACTGCTCCTGGAGATTTATTGATAGGTCAAACAAACCTTGCAGTAGTTAAAATGGCTTCGAGTCAAAATGCACGTGTTGCAGGTATGTGGACTGATCAATTTTGTGGATGTGATAGGCAATATATTACATTAGGAAATAATTACCTTACAACTTCTGGCGATTATGATGATGACTGGAATGATATTTATGCAAATGGATTAGCTCAAGCGATATTAGCAGAGCAAACTGGTGCTGAAAGTGGTGATGCGTTATTAGAAGGTGTTTCACAAATTTTGCAAGGTATGATGATCGGAGAGGTTGCTGCTTTATGGGGTGATGCACCTTGGACAGAAGCATTGGATTTGGTAAACTTCCCAGATCCAAATTATGACTCTCAAACTTCACTTTTTGAAGCTGCTCAAAGTTTATTGTCTACTGGTATAGCTAATGTTGGTAGTGCAAGTGTAGCTGCTGCATATGGAACACCTGTTTATGAACCTAACAATGCTTTATGGTCTGAAATAGGTCATTCCTTAAAAGCAAGATATTATTTAGTAACCAAAAATTATCCACTAGCTCTTACAGAAGCTCAATTAGGTATATCTAGTAGATCAGGTGATTTATTATCTGCTCATGCAGATGCTACAGGCGCTAAAAACCTCTTTTATCAATTTGTCAGAGAACAAAGAGAAGGATATTTAACGGCAGATAATAGCCACCTTTATAATATTATAAATGGTATTACTGCAAGAGTTCTTAACACTCCTGGTGATGTAAATAGAAAGTATTTTGATGGTACTGAATTAAATACACAAGCTGATGGTTATTTTGCAGTAGACGCTAGCTTCCCAATAATTTCTTATTATGAAACAAAACTCATAGAAGCTGAAGCAGCGCATAGGACTGGAGGAGATGCATTAACTCCTTTTAATGAAGTTAGAACTGAACTGGCTGCTCAATATGGAGGTAGTTTCCCTGTTTCTACTTCATCAGGAGCAACATTACTAGAAGAAATTCTAGAAGAAAAATACGTAACACTAATCGGTTCAACTCAAGTTTTTCACGATGTTAGAAGAACAAATAATTTGATTGGAGTGCCTGTAAAAAATACTACTCAAGGCAATACAACTATACCACAGAGATTTCTGTATCCTCAAACTGAGGTAGATTCTAATTCAAATTTCCCTGGGTTTGTTGACCTCTTTGAACCAACTTCGGTGAATCAATAAAATGTAAAAAAGCTGCCTTAGATATTAGGTAGCTTTTTTTATATAAAAGAATATATTAGTATTTTATCGAAATGAAATATGTGATCATTAGTGAAATAAAGTTGAAAGCCTGCATAATTCTATTACTCATAGCAATAGTAGCATGCGGACAGCAAAAAGATTCAGATTCTGGACCTTCACTTGAAAAAACGATATATGACGATCATGTTCATATTATGAGTACGACATTAATATCTGAGTGGAAAAAAATAGGAATTAATTTTTCTAAGTCAGATGCATATTATGCTGATGTCGATACTATTTTGGCTCTCGATAAAGCTAATAAGGTCAATCTCATAGGCATGGGCTATGTTTTTTTGAATCGGGATTATTACCAAGGGGATGACGGTTATGAAATGATGAAACAGGAAAATGATTATATCCTATCTGTTTTTCAAAAACATCCTGATATGATTGTCCCGTATATTGCTGTTGATCCACTTAATAGTAATGCCTCAAGTGAGATTGACAGGTGTTATTCTAAGAATCCTAAAGTTGGATTAAAACTCCATTTTAATGTCTCTCAGGTATATCTTACAGAACCTGAACATGCATCTAAAGTAAAAACTATTTTTAAAAAAGCTGCAGAACTCAACATACCCATTCTATTGCATTTTGATAATGGTCATCCAAAATTTGGTCATCCTGATGTACAAATTTTAATCGATACTATATTAAAAGATATTGAACCCGTTAAATTACAAATAGCCCATTTTGGAACATCAGGTGGGTTTAATCAAAAAACCAAAAATGTGATTGATGCATATTTGGAAATGAAATCGAAAATTACATCTTATCATCACATAGTATTCGATATCTCGGCTGTAGCGTTAGATAAAGATAGTGAGGGGGTTTCAAAGTTGAGTGATGAGGAGTTTAGCGAATTAAAAGATTATGTACATAAATTAGGTTTTAAGTACATTACTTTTGGGACAGATTATCCATTATATGATACAGAAGGTTATATAAAAGTTTTAAAGAAAAAGGTAGGTTTCACAGAAAACCAAATAGAAATGATAATTGCTAATAATTTTAAAAATGAGAACTGAAGAAAAAATAATGACTCTACATCCGAAAGGAAAAAAGGGTGTTAACATTTTGAAAAGACGTTATGATATTATTAAAGATTTTATTCTTAAAACTATAGCTAAATATGGGGAAATAAGCTATGAAAAGTTAGATGATATCGCTGTAAAACAGATTGCTGATTCTTTTGACGGAAAAATAACATGGTATATTGTTACGGTTAAATTAGATTTAGAAGCCAGAGGAATTATTGAGAGAATTCCAAAAACAAGTCCGCATAAATTAAGGTTAAAGATTTAAAATGAAACGATGAAACAACTATCACTTTTTCGAATTGTGTTATATCATTTTTACCCCGGTATTTTACTTACTATATTTTTTATAATTTTTACTCCTTTAGCTTATGATAAAGGTATACCTCCTCAAATCATACTTTTAGGAGGTATACCTTTAATAATTGTGCCAACTATTTATTTACATTTAAAAAGAGCAAAACGTAGAGAAAGTAAAGAAATAATCAAAGATTTATTTACTTACAACGAACAGTTGCATAAGAATAAATTAATACTTTACACATTAGGCCTGATTATTTTTGCTTTTATAATTTACGGAATAACGCAGCCTTTAAATACTATATTAGAGGATAAGTTACTTTATTGGCTCCCCAAATGGTATAATCTTACTAATTTTCAAGGATATTCTAAAAAAATTATCACTATTACCTTGATTCTTAATTTAATTTTAAATGGTTTGGTTGCTCCTTATTTTGAAGAAATATATTTTCGTGGATATTTGTTACCAAGAATGAAAAGTTTTGGAAAATTTGCCCCTTTTTTAAGTGCCATACTTTTTTCGATTTATCATTTTTGGCAACCTCAAATCTATTTAACACTGATAGTTGCATTAATACCAATGATTTATATGACATGGAAAACTAGAAGTTTAAAATTGGCTATTTATACGCATTGTGGGCTTAACCTGGTTGGAGCACTCTTATCGTTTGCCATGCTAAATCAGTGATTAAATTAATCACAAGACCAAATAAAGTTGCGGATGGTATGAAATACTTCTGTTTTATTTTCAATATGGCTCATGTGCCCATCAGGAAATTCGGCAACTTTTACATCCGTTCCTTTTACATGCTCTATCAGTGATTCGTATTCTAGTGCAGGGTCTTGTTTGCCGATAACGATCATTTTATTGTAATCACTTTCTTTTAGAATGTGACTTCTGTCTTTACGGATTTTCATACCTTCCAATGCGGCGATAATACCTTGTGTGGGCATTTCGATAGCTTCCTCAGTTATTTCGGCAATTTCTTCCCTAAAAACGGATTTGTTTTTTTCAGAGAAAAGGCAAGGAATAGCAGATTTGATAAAAGTTCTTTTATTATGCTTAACGGCCTTTATGGCTCTATCTCGGTTTTTCTTTTTCTCTTCGGAATCTTCCTGAGCGGTAGAATTCATCAAACAAAGCCCTTTTATATTGTTGGGTTTCATTTCCGCAATAGCCAACGCCACGTAACCACCCATACTGTGCCCCACCAGAATGTATTTTTTTAAATGCAGATGATTGAGCACTGCCAATACCATTTCGGCTTGATCTTCAATAGTGTGGATATAGCCTAGACAACCTGTTTTACCATGCCCCAACAAATCGATAGTTATAATGCGGTTCTTTAAGGAAAGCTCAGTGGCAAAAGAACTCCACATAGTACTATTCTCTAAAAAACCATGAAGCAAGACTACAGCAGTACCTTTACCTTTGTCGGTATATTCAACAGATATTTTTTTATAGCTTAACTCCATAAAGTGAACGATTTGATACTTAAGTATCAAAATTAACTTTTATTTCATAAATGAGTAAATTTGAATAAAAGAAATTTGATATGAATAGACTTTTCATTATTGGTAATGGTTTTGATTTAGCACATGGTCTACCAACTTCTTACAATCATTTTATAAATGATTATTGGACATTGGGAATTGATGGGAGGAAAAATGATGATTTAATTCAATTAGATATTAGTGGACATATCGATACTTCTGGAATTGAATCATTTAAAGATTTACAGATATTATTTGCAAATAAGAGGTTTTTTCCAAATTTGAGAATGAAGCCTGATGATTTAAGTTATAGGTATAGTGATGGAAGTATAGCATTATATTTTAAAAATGAATTTTTTAGGTTGATAATGCAAAGACAAAATATTGAAAACTGGGTAGATATTGAAAATTTATATTATACCTTGTTAAAAGAAATTGCCATTAAAGAAACGAGACGTAGAAAATATAGTAAGGATATTAAAACTCTTAATAAAGAATTTGATATAGTAAAAGACTTATTAGAAAAATATTTGAAAGAGAAAGTACTTGATTTTTATGACTTTGAAGGTAAGGAAAGTATGTATTGGAGCGGTTTTTATAATGTTATGAAACCAATTTCGATTTTCAATAATGAACATAGTTTATTTAAAGAATTTAACTCAACCAAGGATATTCTAGATTTAGAAGAGTTATTAAAAATAGAAAGAAGTAATGGACAGCCAATATCAACTGCATATTATTTGAATTTTAACTATACTCCGACAACAATTAAATATTTAGAATTAATAGGTGAGGAGGATGTTACTTGCAACCACATACACGGAAAAGTAACGGATTTTGAATACCCTATTGTATTCGGATTTGGTGATGAAATGGATGATGACTACAAAAAAACAGAAAACATTGATGATAATGAATATTTAAGAAATTTTAAATCTTTTCAATATCTACAAAACTCGAAGTATGATGAGCTATTGAGTTTTATCAATAGAAACAAATACCAGATTATTATAATGGGGCACTCTTGTGGTTTGTCTGACAGAGTATTACTAAATAATTTATTTGAACATGAAAATTGCAAGTCTATAAAAATATTTTACCATCAAAAAGGTGATGTTGATAATTATACTGAAATAATCCAGAATATTTCAAGACACTTCAATGATAAAGCACTCATGAGGAAAAAGATTGTAAATAAAACTTTGTGTAAACCTTTGCCTCAAACTGAAATACCAAAAAAATAAAAACCAGTCTAAGACTGGTTCATAAGCTCTTCAATTTCTTCAGCTTCAATAGGAATGTTTTTCATTAAGTTAAAAGGCTCTCCTTTTTCCTGAACAATCACATCGTCCTCTATACGGATGCCAAAACCTTCATCAGGAATATAAATTCCCGGTTCAACGGTAAATACCATGTTTGCTTGCATAGGCTCTGTTAAAATACCATAATCATGGGTATCTAAGCCCATGTGGTGAGAGGTGCCGTGCATAAAATACTTTTTGTAAGCAGGCCAATCTGGATTTTCATTTTGTACATCGGCTTTATCTAACAAACCTAAACCTAATAATTCAGAGGTCATTACTTTGCCTACTTCTACATGGTATTCTTCCCACAAAGTTCCGGGTACAAGCATTTTAGTAGCTTCGTTTTTTACTCTTAAAACAGCATCATAAACTTCTTTTTGACGTTTTGTGAATTTGCCAGAAACAGGTACCATACGGGTCATATCGCTACTATAATTGGCATACTCAGCACCTACATCCAGTAATATAAGATCACCTGGTTTACATTCTTTATTGTTTTCAATATAGTGTAGCACATTAGCATTATTACCAGAAGCAATGATGGGTGTATAGGCAAAACCTTTGGAACGATTTCTTAAAAACTCATGCATAAATTCAGCTTCAATTTCATACTCCATAACACCGGGCTTTACAAACCTTAAAATTCTTCTAAAGCTCTTTTCTGTAATATTACATGCTTTTTGTATCAGTTCTAGTTCAATATCTTCTTTTACAGATCTTAATCGCTGTAAAATAGGATTACTTTTAGCTACACTATGTGCCGGATATTTTTCTTTTAGCCATTTTGTAAACCTGTCCTCACGGGTTTCTGTAGCCACACTAGCTCTGTAATGTTCGTTGGTATTTATATAAACAGTATCGCATTGCGTCATAAGTTCAAATAAAACTCTTTCCATGTCTTGCAACCAATACACGGTTTTAATACCACTGGTTTTAAAAGCTGCTTCTTTGGTCAGTTTCTCTCCTTCCCAAATGGCAATATGATCATTAGTTTCTCTTAAAAAAAGAATTTCTTTATGTTTTTCTTTGGGACAATCAGGGAATAGCACCAAAATACTTTCTTCTTGATCTACACCACTTAAGTAAAAAATATCTCGATGTTGCTGAAAAGGAATAGTGCTATCAGCACTTATGGGGTAAATATCATTGGAATTAAAGACTGCCAAACTATTAGGTTTCATTTGGGCAGTAAACTTTTTTCTATTTTTAATGAACAGGCTGTTATCTATAGGTAAGTACTTCATAAAACTAAATTATTCTTGTTTCCTTCAAAGTTATAAATTTGTTATGGATTTAGTATAATTTTGATGAAATACCTTTTCTTTTTTCTTTGTACTTTTTTTCTGTTTGGCTGTTCGCCGGAGCTGAAAAAATCTTTTTCAAAACTTTCATCACCGGAAAAGAAGTGGATAGCATTCCATCCGTTTAAAGCGAAGAAAGCATTTACTACAACTATTGAAGTTACCAAAACAATAGATTCTATTGCTAACGTAGGCATTATTGGAACAGATAATAATGGAGGTTATTTAGATGCTTTAAAACATAGTTTTTGGATGGCTGCTCTGACGCAACAAATAGGAGACAGAAGTGCCGAAAAACTTGGAAAGGCTCATGAAAAAGGTAATTACGAACATTATTTGAAAAATAAAATGGAAGATGGCTTGCTTCCTGATAAAGCAGCTTCAGAAATGGATTTGTTCAACAATAGAGTAGGTATTAGTGTTGGAAAGCAATTTTCGACTTCTTCTAAATCAATTTTAATTGAAAGGTTACTAGATTCTCTCAATGAAGGAAAATTAAGGATTTTAAGTAAAGATGCTAAAGGCAATTTTTTGGATTGTAATAACATTATTATTCCAAATGATTCTTTAAAAAAATGGGACACCAAAAAATGTTTGGTGCCCTCAAATTTTTATAAGCCTTTTTAATATTTTATTCTTTTAGTGTTTCCACATCTTTAAAAAGAGAGAGGTTCAAGGTCTCAATATTTTTTTGATAAGCAGGCCATTCATTTATAAAGAATGTGTTGATCTTTTCAATAGCATTATCAACTTCCTTAAAGCCATTTTCTACCAATTGCTGTTCAGTTTTTCCGGGTTCTTGTAGCAATGAATTTACATAGCCTCTTGCAGTAAACAATAATGTAACAGACGTAGGAGTAGGATTTCTGGTAATACCTTGCCGCTTGTCTTCTTTACCTATCATCATATCAACTAATTTGTCAATACTTTTTATAATAGAATCGCTTTGCTTTAGGGCATTTTTATATTTTCCGTCCTTATGCTCTTTAAGGATTTTCTTGTACTGTTCGGCAACTTTTTTGGACTCATTGAGCTGCTCCATAGCTTTACCTGCTAAAGCTGTTTTAGACTCTATTTTTTTAAGCATGTTATATTTGCTTTCTAACACGTTCATAGGCATTTTAAACCTAGGGTCGTAAGCCACAGTAACATTGGTAGAATCTTTTGTATCAGCATATTCTAGTACCACTTTATAAGTACCGGGCAATACGGTAACACCACCTGGTTCTCTGTTGCCTCTAGGTTCTCTCCTTGAAGGACCTCTGACACCTTTTTCATCAAGCCCCCAGAAAGTTCTGTGCAAACCATTTTTTTTGGGAGCCTTTTGTTTAAGTGTACGTATCAACTCATTTTTGCTATTATAAACCTTTAAGCTGATAGTGTCATTTTTTTTGTTGGTAGAATCTTTTTTATTGATAACATAACTTATCATAGCTCCTTGGTCACGGTTTTCACCGTTATATAAAGCATTGCCTCCAAATCGTGATCCGGTTGGTTGCTGAATTTCATTGACAAAAGCATCAGGAGCTTTAAATACTTTAATGGTTTTATTAAGTTCGCCTACACCTTTTTGAGCAAGTTCTCTTAACGGTCTTATATCATCCATCACATACATAGAACGTCCGAAAGTGGCAATATCTAAATCATGCTCTCTTGGGTGAATGGCTAAATCCATCGTAGGGACAGTAGGGTAATTATTAGTCCATTTTGTCCAAGTTTTGGCTTCGTCAATACTTACGTAAAGACCATATTCAGTACCTAAAAAGATCAAATTTTTCTCAACAGGGTCTTGAACTAAGGCAAGCGTATAACCAAAAGTCTCATCTTTTTTATCAAGCAGACTTTCCCATGTTTTTCCGTAATCTTTTGTTCTGTATAAATAGGGCATAAAATCGAAATTTCTGTAATTATTGATAACAGCATAAGCCTCACCAGCATTGTATGGAGATGCTTTTACCTGAGCTACCCAACTTCCTTTTGGGAAATTTTTGTTCTTAGGGGTAACATTGTTCCATGTTTTTCCTCCATCCCTAGTTAGTTGAATGTTTCCGTCATCGGTTCCAACCCACAAAAGCCCTTTTTCTAAGGGGCTTGGGGTTATTGCCAAAATTGTGCAGTGGTTTTCGGCTCCTGTGGCATCCATAGTTAAACCGCCGCTTTCGTGTTGTTTTTGTTTTTCGGGATCGTTAGTAGTTAGGTCTGGCGAAATAATATCCCACTCGTGGCCTTGATTACCGGATTTATGTACAAATTGACTTCCGAAATAAAGCGTTTGATTATCGAAAGGATCAATGGCTATAGCGGCATTCCAATTATAGCGTAGTTGCATAGTAGGATCAGGGTGTGTAGGACGTACCATTTTAAAATTTCCGGTAACTCTATCATATCTGCCCACATAACCTTGTTGAGACATACTGTAGCCGTAACGAGAATCTTTAGGATCAGGCACTACATCAAAACCATCACCAAAAGAAATTTCTTGCCAATATGAATTTCTAATTCCCTGCTCTTTAAGGACGTACGCAGGGCCTGACCATGAGCCATTATCTTGCATACCTCCATATAAGTTGTAGGGATATTCCATGTCATAATTGATATGATAAAATTGGCCAACAGGCAAATTTTCCACAAAGCGCCAAGTTTTACCTCTGTCTCTGGTAATATTAAGTCCGCCGTCATTTCCATCAATCATAAAATTCGGATTTTCAGGATGTATCCACCATGCATGGTGATCGGGGTGTATGCCTACAGATGTTCCATAAGCGGGCATTAACATGGTAAAGGATTTACCACCGTCTTCACTAACATTAACATAAGTGAAAACACTGTAAATTCTATTTTCGTTTTTTGGGTCAACAAAAATATCTGAGTAATAGAATGGACGATTACCAATTTCGTCTTTATCATTTACCTTATGCCATTTTGCACCACCGTCTTCAGATTTATAAAGCGCATTCTTTTTAGCCTCTACTAATGCATACACTATTTTTGGATTGCTTGGAGCAATGGCTAAACCAACCCTTCCTAAATTACCCTCTGGCAGACCTTCTTTATCAGTTAGCTTTTTCCAGTTTTCTCCTCGATCGTAACTAATATAAATTCCTGAACCTTCACCTCCGGAATTGAACGTCCAAGGTTTGCGTCTGTGCTCCCACATAGCGGCTATTAATTTATTTGGGTTTGAAGGATCAACTACCAAATCAGCAGCTCCTGTTTTTTCATTAACAAACAGTATCTTGCTCCATGTTTTGCCGCCATCAGTTGTTTTAAAGACTCCCCGTTCAGGATGTTCTCCCCAAGGGGAACCTATCGCTGCTACATACACTACATCAGGATTGTCTCTGTCAACAATAATTCTGTGAATATTTCTGGTCTTTTCAAGCCCCATTAACTTCCAAGTCTTACCTGCATCTAGACTTTTATAAATTCCATAGCCTCCATTTAAACTATTTCTAGGATTGCCTTCACCGGTACCAACCCAAATAACATCTGGATTACTTTGTTGGATGGCAATGGCGCCAATTGAGGCAACTCCTTGCTCGTCAAAAATAGGTTGCCAGTCTATACCTCCACTTTCAGATTTCCATACACCACCTGAGGCAGCTCCAACATAAATCACATCAGGTTGATCGTTGACAACATCGATGGCAGTTATACGGCCACTCATACCGGCAGGGCCAATAGCTCTAGGCTTGATTCCTTTTAGTTTTTCAATATCCAGTTGCTGTGCAGTAAGTATTGAAGTAATAAAAACGATGAGAAGCGTAATTTTTTTCATGGGTTTGGTCTTTAAAGAGAAATTTAAAAGTATGGTAAATTGCTATAAAAAACAATTTTTTGTTTGTACACATAGTAACATATGTTTTGCTTTAGGTACTAGTATAGCAGAATCAGTTTTTTTGTATATTGCCGATAAATTGATTTTATAAATCATACTTCAACATTTTAATGCACTATCAATTAAAATATCTGACTTTATTAGTTGCTTTTTTCTTTATAAGTATTAATTGCTTTTCGCAGGAGATACCTAAGAAAAAATATGATGATAGGGCTGTACAAGATTATATAGGGTTGTTATCTGAAGGTGAGCAACAACTCTTAAATAATAAACTTAAAAATTATGCCGATTCAACTTCCACAGGTATAGTAATAGCCATTAGAAATGACATAGAAGATGACATTGACTTTTATGCTGCCAATATGCTTGCAGAATGGGGAATTGGGCAAAAAGGGAAAGACAATGGAGTTTTATTGCTATTAGATACAAATCAAAGGCGTGTTGCTATATCAACAGGATATGGAGTTGAACATTTATTGACCGATGCCTTATCAAGAAGAATTATTGAAAATGATATTACTCCAGAGTTTAAAAAAGGTGATTTTTATAAAGGGTTAGATAATGGCACTACCTCCATTATGCAAGTATTGAGTGGTGAATTTAAAGGGACTCCTAGTACGGGAAATGAAGGTATTCCTATAATTTTTATAATCATCTTTTTTATTATTCTGTTAATTATTCTTTCCAATAGAAACCGTGGAGGCGGGGGTGGAAGAAGGTATAAGAATGATGATGCAGCACGCTCATTACTGGAGGCCATCATATTAAGCAGAGCCGGAAGAGGAGGCTTTAGTGGTGGCGGTTTTGGCAGTGGTAGCTCCGGAGGAGGATTTGGAGGTTTCGGTGGCGGAATGGGCGGCGGCGGCGGCGCTTCAGGTAGTTGGTAAATTTATTTCTTCCTAAAATAAACAACAATAGGCACTCCTGTAAAATTAAAATGTTCTCTTAATTTATTTTCAACAAAGCGTTTATAAGGAGGTTTTACATATTGTGGCAAATTGGCAAAAAAAGCAAATTGCGGTGTTGGTGTTGGGAGTTGTGTACAAAACTTGATTTTAATATACTTTCCTTTAGTTGCCGGAGGAGGGTTTTGATTAATGATCTCTAGCATTACATCATTCAATTTACTGGTAGAGATTTTATTTTTTCTATTGTTATATACTTCAACGGCAGTTTCAATAGCTTTATAGACACGTTGTTTGGTGAGAGCCGAAACAAAAATGATTGGCACATCAGTAAAAGGTTCTATTTCTTTTCTGATCTCGGCTTCAAATTGTTTTGTTGTTTTGTTGTCTTTTTCAACAAGATCCCACTTATTTACCAGAATTATAACACCTTTTTTATTTTTTTCGGCAAGCCAAAAGATATTCTGATCCTGTCCTTCAAAACCTCTGGTGGCATCGATCATTAAAATGGCAACATCACAGTGTTCAATAGCTCTGATAGAGCGCATTACAGAGTAAAACTCCAAATCTTCTTTTACTTTACTTTTCCTCCGGATTCCGGCAGTATCCACTAAATTGAATTCAAACCCAAAACGATTGTATTTAGTATCGATGGAATCTCTAGTTGTACCTGCAATATCGGTTACTATGTATCTGTCCTCACCAATCAAAGCATTGATAAATGATGATTTTCCGGCATTTGGCCTACCCACAACTGCAAATCTTGGAAGATCATCTACAGGTTTATCTTCTTTGTCAGGAAGTATTTTTACTAGCTCATCCAGTAACTCACCCGTACCACTGCCATTGATACTTGCAATAGTATAATATTCTCCCAACCCAAGTGAATAGAATTCAACGGCATCATCAACACGCATAGCATTGTCAACTTTATTGACTGCTAAAAATATGGGTTTGTCAACTTTGCGAAGAAGATTGGCAACATCTTCATCCATACTTGTTACACCTTCCTCTACATTTACCATAAAAATAATGGCATCAGCCTCATCAATAGCCAATTCAACCTGCTTGTCTATTTCTGTTTCAAAAACATCATCAGAACCTACAACATAGCCACCGGTATCTATCAATGTAAACTCTTTTCCGTTCCATTCAGATTTTCCGTAATGCCTGTCACGGGTTACTCCGCTAACAGCATCAACAATGGCTTCTCTACGTTGAATTAAACGATTAAAAAACGTTGATTTACCTACATTTGGCCTTCCTACTATGGCAACTATACTTCCCATTACTTATTAAATTGGCTGCAAAGATAACTTATTGTTATCAAATTCATTAAAATTACTATCTTTAGTAGTAAATATTGTTGATCTATGAACCAACCCATACATGATAATCAAATAAATAGGGTTTTGTTAAAGCCTCGTTTTAAAATGGAAATGAAAGAAGAAGAAGCCGAGGTTTTAGATAAATTCAAAAATCAATTTGCTACTAAAGAATGTAAGTATTGCGGCAAAGTGGTAAATCATCATGTGGTGATTGATGTGCCTAAAGAAGAGGATCATTTCTGGTCGCCTCAATTACATTTAGAAGTTGAAAAAAATGAGCAAAACACCACCATTGTAAGGGGTTTATTTGGACCTAAACCTACTGTTTGGACCATGTTTATGTTTGTGCATTTTGCAGTGGCCATAGCTTTTTTTATTTTTTTAGTGATAGGTTACTCAAAATGGTCATTAAAAGGAGATTACACTTTTGCTACGATTATGTGTATAAGCATGGTAGTGTTGTGGTTTGTGCTTTATGTAATGGGGCAATTAGGGAAAAAGAAAGGCTACAAACAGATGCTTGAATTGGATGATTTTATGAAAAAAGTGTTAAGCAAGTAATTCTTTTTCTATTAGAATTTTTTTCATTTCTTGCTGTAATTCCAATGCATTTTTTGCTGCTTTTTCAGCGAAATCTTTTCCGTTAGATGCATAGATAATTCCTCTTGAAGAATTCACCAAGAGTCCAACGTCATTGTTTAATCCGTATTGGCAAACATCTTGTAAACTTCCGCCTTGAGCGCCCACTCCGGGAACTAACAAAAAGTGATTTGGAACTATTTTTCTGATGGTTTTAAAATAATCTGGGCGTGTAGCTCCAACAACATACATCAGATTTTCTGCATTGTTCCATGTTAGTGATTTTTTTAGCACTTCTTCATAAACTTGATGATTTTCAGTTTGTAATGTTTGAAAATCCAACCCGCCAATATTAGAGGTCAAAGCCAATAAAATTGTAAATTTATTTTTGAAAGCTAAAAAAGGTTCAACAGAATCTCTACCCATGTAAGGTGCAACAGTTAAAGAATCAAAATTCAAATCTTCAAAAAATGCTTTGGCATATCTGGTTGAAGTATTGCCAATATCACCACGTTTAGCATCAGCAATAGTAAAGATTTCGGGGTAGTTTTTGTTTAAATAATCTATGGTTTTTTGCAAGGATTTCCAACCCTTTATTCCATAGGCTTCGTAAAAGGCAATATTAGGCTTGTAAGCCACAGTTAGGTGATGTGTAGCATCAATGATTTGCTTGTTAAACTCAAAAATAGGATCATCTAAGTCTAATAAATGTTGCGGAATTTTATCCATATCAACATCTAATCCAACACATAAAAACGATTTTTTCTTTTTGATCTGCTCAACTAACTGCTGCTTTGTCATTTTTTGAATAAATAAAAGGTTTTGCAAAGGTAATCATTTTGATAGTTTAGCTATCTTTGTTTGGTAAATAAAGCTTAAAAACTGAAACTCATGAGAAAAAATATTGTTGCCGGAAACTGGAAAATGAACAATGATCTGGATGCATCTAAAGAATTGGTAAAAGGAATCAAAAAATCGATAAAAAAGTTAGATTTAAAGAATACACGTGTTGTAGTAGCTCCCACTTTTGTGAACTTGCTGTCTGTTGCTAAAAAGGCAAAGAAATCACGTATAGAAGTAGCTGCGCAAAATATGCATCAAGCTGATAATGGTGCTTTTACAGGAGAAATTTCGGCTGATATGTTAAAAAGTGTAGGTGTTAAATCGGTTATTTTGGGTCATTCTGAGCGTAGAGAATATTTTGGGGAAACCGATGAATTATTGGCTAAAAAAGTAGACCAAGCCTTAAAGAACAAGATGGAAGTTATTTTCTGTTTTGGTGAAAAACTGGAAGAAAGAAAAGCTGATAATCATTTCAAAGTAGTTGAATCACAACTTAAAAATGCCTTATTTCACTTAGAAGCTAAAGCTTGGAAACGTATAGTACTGGCGTATGAACCTGTTTGGGCTATTGGCACAGGGGAAACTGCTACTCCAGATCAGGCACAAGAGATGCATGCATTTATCAGAAAACTAATCGTTGACAAATATGGTGATGAAGTTGCTGAAAATGTTTCTGTTTTATATGGAGGAAGTGTAAAACCTGATAATGCTAAAGAGATTTTCTCAAAACCTGATGTAGACGGAGGCTTGATTGGTGGCGCATCGTTGAAAGTTGAAGATTTTGTAAAGATTATAAAAGCTGCAGAATAGTCTATGACTAACACATATATTGCCTATAATTTTTCAATACAACCCAAAGAACCTGCAACTGAGATTTTAATAGCTGAATTAGGCAATGTAGGTTTTGAAAGTTTTGTAGAAAATGATGAAGGTTTTATTGCATATATCCCTAAAGAAGAGCATATTGATGATATGCTGAATGATATTTTTATTCTTCAAAGTGAAGAGTTCAACATATCATATACTATTGAAGAAATAGAACAAGTTAATTGGAACAGCGAGTGGGAGAAAAACTTCAATCCCATACAAGTAGATGAAGAAGTGAGTATTAGAGCGCCTTTTCATCCGAATCCAAATTTGAAATATGATATAGTTATTGAACCCAAAATGAGTTTTGGCACTGGCCATCATGAAACTACATATATGATGGTGCAACATCTCTTGAAACTTGATCTTAAAGATAAAAGAGTACTGGATATGGGTTGTGGTACGGCAATTCTAGCCATTTTTGCAGAAATGAAAGGCGCTAATTTTATTGATGCTATTGATATTGACAGTTGGTGTTATGAAAATTCGTTGGAAAATTGTGAGCGCAATAATTGTAAATACATCAATGTTTATGAAGGAGATGCCTCACTACTCATTAATAAAAAGTATGATGTTATCATAGCAAATATAAATCGGAACATCTTGTTAAATGATATCAAAACCTATGTTAACTGTTTAGAAGAAGGAGGTATTTTATTGTTGAGCGGTTTTTATAATGAAGATATACCCGTTATAGATGCCGAAGCCTCAAAATATGGTTTGAAAATTGACGAGATCATAGAGAAAAATAACTGGGTTGCAGTAAAATACAATTATTAAGGATTTGTTAATTTGTTTGAAATTTAAATTCTTTTTATAAATTTATACTCAGTTATGAGTACAAAACAAAAGAAGCAAGAAGAAGTTGATGTACTGGAAAAAGAAGTGCCTCAACACGAAATAATCCTTTTTAATGATGATGTCCACACATTTGAATTTGTAATCGAATCTTTGATAGATGTGTGCGAACATACTCCCGAGCAAGCTGAACAATGCACTTATTTAGTCCATTTTAAAGGAAAATGCGCTGTTAAAACAGGTGAATATGAAGAATTAAAACCTCGTTGCACCAGATTACTCAATTTAGGACTTACCGCCGAAATCGTTTGAGAAAAATTTTCTTACACATTTGTTAAAAATTGCTATCAAAAATTTAAAGTTTTTTAATTTATTGATATCATTTTTATGATATTCATTATTATTATGGGTGTCAAATCCGATTTAATTGCATTTATTATAAAAAAAATGGTAAATTAAATACCTTTGCATACACTAAAAAATAACAATATTATGGCATTTGATATAAACATGATAAAAAAGGTGTACAGCCAGGTAGCTGAACGCGTTGACGCAGCTAGAGAAATTGTTGGCAGGCCTTTAACGTTGGCAGAAAAAATACTGTATTCCCATCTGTGGGATGGTAAACCTACCAAGGCCTATGAAAGAGGTAAAGATTACGTTGATTTTGCTCCAGACAGAGTAGCTTGTCAAGATGCGACAGCGCAAATGGCTTTGCTGCAGTTTATGCAGGCTGGTAAGAGTAAAGTAGCTGTACCAACCACTGTGCATTGCGATCACCTTATCCAAGCAAAGGAAGGTGCTACTAAAGACCTTCAAACTGCGTTGAATACAAGTAATGAAGTGTTCAACTTCTTAGAATCAGTTTCCAACAAATACGGAATCGGTTTTTGGAAACCCGGTGCTGGTATTATTCACCAGGTGGTGTTAGAAAATTATGCTTTCCCAGGAGGGATGATGATCGGTACGGATTCTCACACGGTAAACGCAGGTGGACTTGGAATGGTCGCTATTGGCGTTGGTGGTGCTGATGCCGTTGACGTGATGGCAGGTATGGCTTGGGAGTTGAAATTCCCTAAATTAATAGGGGTTAAGCTTACAGGAAAGCTTTCTGGTTGGACAGCTCCTAAAGATGTAATCCTTAAAGTTGCTGAAATTTTAACCGTTAAAGGAGGTACAGGTGCTATTGTTGAATATTTTGGGCCGGGCGCTACTGCTATGTCTTGTACAGGTAAAGGAACCATTTGTAATATGGGAGCGGAGATAGGAGCAACCACTTCTACTTTTGGTTATGATGAGTCAATGGAGCGTTATTTGCGAGCTACTGAAAGAGCTGAAGTTGCTGATGCTGCAAATGCTGTGAAAGAATATTTAACTGCCGATCCGGAAGTATATGCAAATCCTGAAAAATATTTCGATCAGGTTATTGAGATTAATTTATCAGAATTAAAACCTTTATTGAACGGGCCATTTACTCCAGACCTTTCTACACCTGCTGGTAAAGAAATGTCTGAAAAAGCCAAGAAGAACGATTGGCCGCTTCAAGTAGAGTGGGGTTTGATAGGTTCTTGTACCAATTCATCTTACGAAGATCTTTCCAGAGCCTCATCTATTGCGCAACAAGCACTGGATAAAAAATTAAAGACCAAAGCAGAGTTTGGTATCAATCCTGGTTCTGAGCAGGTTCGTTATACTGCTGACCGTGATGGAATTTTAGAGGTATTTGAAAAATTAGATGCTACCATTTTCACCAATGCTTGTGGACCATGTATTGGGCAATGGGCTCGTTATAGCGATCCGAAAAATGCTCCTAAAAACAGTATAGTACATTCGTTTAACAGAAACTTTGCAAAACGTGCCGACGGTAACCCTAATACACATGCTTTTGTAGCTTCACCGGAAATGGTTGCAGCTATAGCAATTGCAGGTAGGCTTGATTTTAATCCGATGACTGATAAGTTGATCAATGAAGATGGAGTTGAAGTAATGCTTGATGAACCAGCAGGTTGGGAGCTGCCTCCAAAAGGTTTTGAAGTTAAAGACAACGGATATTTAGAACCCGTTGCTGATGGCAGTAAAATTGAAGTGGTTGTTAATCCAACATCTGAACGTTTACAATTACTAACTCCGTTTAAGCCAATCGGTGATGAAATTAAAGGAGCTAAGTTATTGATCAAAGCATTCGGAAAATGTACCACTGATCATATTTCTATGGCAGGTCCATGGTTACGTTACAGAGGTCATTTAGATAATATTTCGAATAATATGTTAATTGGTGCGGTAAATGCCTATAACAAACAAACAAATTTGGTTAAAAATCAATTAACCGGTGAATATGATGCTGTGCCAAATGTACAACGTGCATACAAAGCCAAAGGAATCTATTCTATAGTTGTAGGAGATCATAACTATGGTGAAGGTTCTTCAAGAGAGCATGCAGCTATGGAGCCAAGGCATTTAGGCGTAGCTGCTGTGCTAGTTAAATCTTTTGCTCGTATCCATGAAACGAACCTTAAAAAACAAGGTATGTTAGCGTTGACTTTTGCTAACGAAAGTGATTATGATCTTATTCAGGAAGATGATGTTTTCAATTTCTTGGATTTAGATCAGTTTACTCCTGAAAAGCAGTTAACTATTGAGGTTGTTCATGCAGATGGAAGTAAAGATGTTATTAAAGTGAATCATACATATAACGATTCTCAAATAGAATGGTTTAAAGAAGGTTCTGCTTTAAATCTTATCAAGAAGCAGAATGTATAAAATTATTAAGTAAATTAATTATGAAGCTCCGGTTTTGGCCGGAGTTTTTTATTAGAAGAATACCCTGAAAGCAACATTTGGTGTTAAACCGAGTGAGTATTCTTTAATTTCTTCAACTTCATTATCGGCGTTAATTAGGTAGTAATTATTGATCTTATTCTTTTTATTGAGAAGGTTTAAAATAGAAAGTCCGGCTTCAGCCTTTACGGTACTGGATAATGAAAAATTATAAATAGCAGAAGCATCTAATCTTTTGTAAGACTTTAAATTGCTGCTATTAGCGTCGTTATAATTAATTTGACCATTAACAATTTCATTACCTTCAACGGGAGTTGTAGTTGGTTTACCCGTTCTCCAATTATAACCAGCAGAAAGTTTTAAATCTTTAATGGTGTACGTTGTTGCAAAAGAAAAAACATGTCTTATATCTAAATTACTCGGGAAAGTTTTTTCATTAAAATCTTCAAAAGTATAATTGTTGTCAGCATAAGAGTAGCTAAACCAAGTGTTAAATCTCTCAAATTTATTACTGATGATAAGATCAAGCCCTTTAACATCATAACTACCGAAAGAATCAGCATATTCATACTGATTTTGAAAACCTTGGCTTAACGAAGCAATACCGTCAACAGTTTTATAATAAACTTCGGCATTTACCATCAATCCTTTATGGCTATAATTAGCTCCACCAGATATTTGTTTGCTCTTAATGATAGGAATATCTTCGTTATTTGATAGCGTCCAACGTCTTCTTTCAATACCTAAAAAGTTATTTTCATAATCAGTAATTAGCGTTGTGACTTGATTTTTAAATTCTCCCAATAATTGAACGGACAAACGATCAGTTAATTTATGATTAATGCTCAATCGAGGTTCAATAATAAATTTGTCGAATTTGTTAAAATAATTTAACCTAACTCCAGCACGTACATTTGTATTAAAATCTTTTGTGGCATAAGAACTTTCAAAAGACAAACCATGAGCCTGAACATCACTTTTTTTAATGGTATTTTCAGGAGGATAATTTACTTTATTTTTATTGGTGATGATGGTTTCCGTAAACTGATAAGCACTATTCAGTTCTAACCTGTCATTGAATTTGTAAGTGGTTGAAACCAATGAACCTGCTTCTAAAACTTCGTTGCCTTGTGTTAGTATTTGTTCATTAATAATGTCATAATTAACAGCATTAAGATCATAACTTGTTGCATATGATTGGATCTCGGTTTCAATCGTATTGTTCCATTTTCTAGTGTAATGGAGGCCTCCGGCAAAGTTATTTTGATCTAAAACACTCTCTCTTGACGAATATAAAGTGCCTCCGAAAGCATTCTCAGATAATTTTAAACTATTGTTTAGGTGCATAAAATTAACCCTCACCTGATCTTTTTTGGTTATATCGTAGATCCAACGAAGGCTTACATCATGGAAGTCAAATTTTTGATCTGTACTGTTTGTATGGCTTGTGCTGTTTACAACATCAGTATTTTGGAAGGCTCTGTCATAATATTCATTGTAGGTAGGCGTATCAAAAAATTGATTGATAGACGTTCTAGAACCTATTTGTATGGATGATTTTTTACCGATAGGTATATCGGCATAAGCATCAATATTTATAAAATTAAGCCCCACTTCTGCTAATAAATTTTTATTTACTACATGGTCAGTTTTCATATCTACAGTACCAGAAATTCCATCAGTATAGTTGGCAGGAGTGCCATTTTTAAACAAAGAAACACGTTTGGTCATCCGAGGGTTCAATGTAGAGATCAACCCAAAAAAATGCCCGGATTGATATCCTTTAATTCCATCCCACAGTATAAGGTTTTGATCATGAGTGCCACCTCTTATGTTTAGGTTTGAAACAGTTTCATTAACACTTTGAAAGCCAGGCATAGCTTGCAATGTTTGTAAAACGTCAGTTTCTATAA
>JAGQYU010000351.1:855-1855 GCA_020435885.1 Flavobacteriaceae bacterium | reverse complement strand
GTGGGAAGTTTGACAAGACCTATTAAAGAGCTAAAAGGTTTTGAAAAAGTAATGCTTAAGGCTGGAGAAACAAAAAAGATCAATTTTACTGTTGGTAGTGAAGAATTGCAATTTTATACCGCTAATAAAAAATGGGAGGTAGAACCCGGTGATTTCAAAATCTTTGTTGGTGGAGATTCAGTAAACACACTTGAAGCATCTTTGACCGTAATTGATTAATTTTAAAGGAATAAATTTAATTTGAGTGATACAACATAACTACAAAGATAAGGTTGCTGTTATTACCGGAGGTTCTGGTGCATTGGGTAGTGCTATGGCTAAAGGACTGGCTTCTGAAGGTATGAAGGTGGCAATTTTAGGTAGAACGTTAAATACACTCAAATCTGCATTAGAAGATATTAAAGCTATAAACACTAATGTAATAGCTGTAGTTGCTGATGTGTTGAATCAATCTTCTTTAGAGAGCGCACGTAGTGAAGTCATAAATACATGGGGACGTATTGATATTTTGGTAAATGCTGCCGGAGGAAATGTGAAAGGCGCTACCATTATGCCAGAAGATAATTTCTTTGATATGAAGATTGAGGATTTTGAAAAAGTAACCAATCTAAATATCAAAGGAACTGTTTTGCCTACATTGGTGTTTGGTAAACAAATGACTCTTCAAAATAGTGGTAATATTATAAATATATCATCTATGGCGGCTCAAAAACCATTGACACGTGTGGTTGGTTATGCAGCTTCAAAGGCGGCTATTGATAATTTTACTAAATGGATGGCTGTTGAAATAGCTACAAAACATTCTGAAAATATTCGTGTTAATGCCATAGCTCCGGGTTTTTTTATTGGAGAGCAAAACAGAAGTTTACTTTTAAACAATGATGGATCACTAACCCAAAGAGGTAATACTATCATAGCTCATACTCCTATGAAACGTTTTGGAAAGGCAGAAGAGTTGGTAAGCACTTTACTGTGGTTATGTAGTGATGCCAGTAGCTTT
>JAGQYU010000351.1:0-703 GCA_020435885.1 Flavobacteriaceae bacterium | reverse complement strand
GGTGCTACAGGAATTGTAACGGCTCTGCATCATATCCCTATAGGTGATATATGGCCTGTAGATGAAATTTTAAAAAGAAAGGATATTATTGAAAATGCAGGTTTGCGATGGTCAGTTGTTGAGAGTATTCCTGTGCATGAAGATATAAAAAGAGCAACAGGTAATTTTAAATTATATATCGAAAATTATAAGAAAAGTATTGAAAATTTGGCTAAATGCGATATCAATATTGTAACCTATAATTTTATGCCGGTAGTAGATTGGACACGTACGGATCTGGATTATAAGCTAGAGGATGGTTCGTATGCACTCCGTTTTGATAAAATTGCTTTTGCAACCTTTGAATTATTTATTTTAAAAAGAAAAAATGTAGAAAATGATTATGAAAAAGAAGTTATACAGAAAGCAAAACAGTATTATGAATCCCTTTCAGTAAAAGAAATAGCAGAATTAACTAAAAATATTATTGCCGGACTTCCTGGAGGAATGACCGAAAAATCTTCTTCGGTTGAACAGTTCAATAACATATTAGAGACGTATAGTGATATTGGAGAAGTTGAACTTCAACAAAATTTGATAGAGTTTTTAAAAGAAATTATTCCGGTAGCAGAAAAGAATAATGTGCTGATGGCTATCCATCCGGATGACCCTCCTTATCCAATTTTAGGGTTGCCTAGAGTTGTAAGTACTGAAAAAGATGTTA
>JAGQYU010000350.1 GCA_020435885.1 Flavobacteriaceae bacterium | reverse complement strand
ACAGCAGCATTTATTTATTCTATCCTAGATCTAAAATTATCGAATTAAATTCAAACAATTTAATTCTGGAATCAATTCCTACTACCTTTACCTATATATCAGGAGAAACACGAATAAAAATAATGTCATATGACAAATGTACATGTGTAAAAAAATAAAACCCCTTAAAAATTTAAGGGGTTTTTACTTATTGAGTTGGCCCACAAGGACTCGAACCTTGAATGACGGTACCAAAAACCGGAGTGTTACCATTACACCATGGGCCATTAAGCGGATGCAAATTTAAGGCAAAGTTTTAATTCAGCAAATTTTTTATCACAAAATTGAAATCATTTTTAACAGTTTTTTAATAGCCCTTCTCCGTTAAGTTCATACTATTAAAAGAATTAATCGGTTTTTATTAGTAAATTCGCCACAACTAAACTTTTTATAAACTAACATGGATCAAATTTCGTATCTGAAATGGAATAACATACTGGGCTGGGCAACTTTTGTCGTAGCATTGCTAACATACAGCCTTACTATAGAGCCAACCGTAAGCTATTGGGATTGTGGCGAGTATATTTCCACTTCAATTAAACTGGAAGTAGGGCACCCTCCCGGCGCACCGTTATTTCAAATGTTGGGAGCCTTTTTTGCCATGTTTACCACTGATGTAACACACATTGCCAAAATGGTGAACTTCATGTCTGCCTTGGCAAGTGCTTTTACTATTTTATTCCTTTTTTGGACTATAACCATATTGACAAAAAAAATCATTGTAAAGAATAATGAAATGACTCTTGCTTCTACCATCGCTGTATTTGGCAGTGGCATTGTAGGAAGTTTAGCCTATACATTTTCTGATAGTTTTTGGTTCAGCGCCGTTGAAGGCGAAGTATATGCTATGTCATCATTTTTAATGGCACTTCTGTTTTGGCTCGGCCTTAGATGGGAAGCCGAAATGGACAATCCCAGAGGGCATAAATGGTTATTGCTTATCAGTTTTGTAGTAGGATTATCTTTTGGGGTACATATCCTTTCTTTATTGGTAATTCCTTCTATTGTGTTTATCTATTTTTATAAACGATACCAAAACATCACCTCTAAAAAATTTATCATTGCCAATATTGCTTCTGTATTGGTATTGGCCTTTGTCTTCAAATTTTTATTTCCTTATACATTGGCATTTTTCAGTGCTTCTGAGCTTTTCTTTATCAACACTGTTGGGCTACCGTTTAATTCGGGAAGTATTATTGCTGCTATCATTTTGGTAACTGCTTTCTATATCGCTATAAGATATACTCGCAAAAAGAACTGGATACACGTTAATTTGATCATTCTTTGTTTATTATTTATCATGATAGGTTTTTCTTCATGGTTAATGCTCCCCATCAGGGCCAATGCAAATACTACCATTAACGAAAACAATCCGTCAAGTGCCAGAGAATTATTGGCATATTATAACCGTGAACAATACGGCGATTCTAATATTTTCTACGATTCATACTATTCGGAAACAAGAGAGCAAGACCCTAATGATCCGTATAGAGACGACAAACCAAAATATGAAAAAGACGAAAAACTGGGCAAATATGTAATTGTAAACCATTATAAAGATGCGTTGCCAAATTACACTGATAAACATAAAGGTTTTATTCCCAGAATGGTAGATCCTAACGCAAGTGCTAACTATAAAGCCGTTGCTGGCATTCCACCAAACAGTAAACGCAGACCAACTTTTGGAGAGAATTTAAAGTTTATGATCGATTATCAGTTCGGTTATATGTATGGCCGCTACTTTATGTGGAACTTTGTAGGTCGCCAAGATGATATTCAAGGGCAACTGGACAATCATGGAAATTGGCTGAGTGGCATTAATTTTATTGATGAATGGCATTTAGGTTATCCGCAGAATAATCTGCCAGATGAAATAAAGAACAATAAAGGTAGAAATACCTATTTTTTCTTACCACTGTTATTGGGTATTATAGGATTGTTGTTCAATTTTAAATTTGATAAAAAGAACTTTTATATTTTACTGTTGTTCTTTGCTTTTACAGGATTTGCCGTTATTTTCTACACCAATCCTAAACCTTTTGAACC
>JAGQYU010000074.1:13795-21396 GCA_020435885.1 Flavobacteriaceae bacterium | reverse complement strand
GGTATTGATGAGCAAGAGATTCTGCAGCATACCTCAGATGATAAAAAAGATATCATTAGTCTTCTTATCAAAGAGTTCGATCGTATTAAAATGAATCTCAATCCACATAATTGGGAGATCATTCAACATTGGGATACTAAAAAACAAAACTATAAAAATGATGTTTACTCCTTTAAAGTAAGGGGCAAAGAAATTAAAATACAAACACATACAGAGTCACTCTCACATTTACAGATTCCAAAAATCTCTTTACCTAAATATGAAGCGTGGGGTGATATACTTTTGTGGAATTTACAGGAAAATGTTCCCGGTGAATTTCCTTATGCGGCGGGTATCTATCCGTTTAAACGTACTGAAGAAGACCCAACCAGGATGTTTGCCGGCGAAGGTGGTCCGGAACGTACCAACAGACGTTTCCATTATGTAAGTTTAGAGATGCCAGCCAAGCGTTTATCTACTGCTTTCGACTCAGTTACCCTTTACGGGAATGACCCTGACCTCCGCCCGGATATTTATGGTAAAATTGGCAATGCCGGTGTTTCTATTTGTTGTTTGGATGATGCTAAAAAACTATATTCAGGTTTTGAACTCACTAATCCGATGACCTCTGTGAGCATGACTATCAATGGCCCTGCTCCTATGCTGTTAGGCTTTTTTATGAATGCAGCCATAGATCAGGAATGCGAAAAGTATATTAAGGCAAATGCATTGGGAAAAGAAGTTGAGGAAAAGATCAACGCCATCTATAAAAAGAAAGGTGTACAAAGGCCAGAATATCAAGGTGAACTTCCTGAAGGAAATAACGGATTAGGGTTGATGCTTCTTGGCGTAACAGGTGATGAAGTGTTGCCGAAAGATACTTATGAAAAGATCAAAGCCGAAACTATTTCAAAAGTAAGAGGTACGGTACAGGCAGATATTCTAAAAGAAGATCAGGCACAGAATACTTGTATTTTCTCTACAGAATTTGCCCTCCGTTTAATGGGTGATGTTCAAGAGTATTTTATTGAAAATAATGTGCGCAACTTCTATTCGGTTTCGATTTCGGGTTACCACATTGCTGAAGCCGGAGCCAACCCAATTACGCAATTGGCATTTACACTGGCTAATGGTTTCACTTATGTGGAATACTATCTATCAAGAGGAATGGATATCAATAAATTTGGGCCAAACTTATCATTCTTTTTCTCTAACGGAATAGACCCTGAATATGCCGTTATAGGGCGTGTTGCCCGTAAGATTTGGGCTAAAGCCATGAAGTTTAAATATGGTGCCGATGCCAGAGCACAAATGCTAAAATATCACATTCAAACCTCGGGGCGTTCACTACACGCTCAGGAAATTGATTTTAACGATATCCGAACTACGCTTCAAGCATTGTATGCTATTTATGATAATTGTAACTCACTGCATACCAATGCTTACGATGAGGCTATTACCACACCAACTGAGGAATCTGTTCGCAGGGCAATGGCCATTCAATTAATTATCAATAAAGAATTAGGACTAGCAAAAAATGAAAACCCTATACAAGGAGCTTTTATTATTGAAGAATTGACCGATTTAGTTGAAGAAGCTGTTTATACTGAATTTGACAGAATAACAGAACGTGGCGGCGTATTAGGCGCTATGGAAACCATGTATCAACGCTCAAAGATTCAGGAAGAAAGTTTGTATTATGAAACACTTAAGCACTCAGGTAAATTTCCAATCATTGGCGTAAATACTTTTTTAAGCAGTAAAGGCTCTCCAACTATTATTCCTGATGAAGTTATCAGAGCTACTGAAACAGAGAAAAAACATCAAATAGAAGTTATTGAGCATCTCCACAAAGGCAATGCTGATAATGCCAAAGAACAGTTGGAATTATTACAACAAAAAGCAGTGAATAATCAAAATATCTTTGAGCAGTTAATGGAAGCCACCAAAGTTTGCTCATTAGGTCAAATTACCTCTGCTTTATTTGAAGTAGGCGGACAGTATAGAAGGAATATGTAGTTACATCTATTTTAAAATAGATTTGCTACATTTACAAAAACCTATCCTAAAATGAGCAGATCGTTTTCCCTAATTATTGCTTTTACAGCACTGAGTATATTATTAGAATCTTGTGTTAAAACTTCATCAGAAGAAGCTGAAAATAAAGAAGATACCTACGTAAAAGACCATTACGACAAAAAAGAGGTTACAATAACTATGCGAGATAGTGTAAAACTTTTTACCACCATCTATTCCCCAAAAGATAAAAGCAAAACCTACCCCATATTGTTACAACGTACTCCGTATAGTTGCAGGCCTTATGGCGAAGATGAATTTAGAAAGCGAATTGGGCCTAATGAGAATATGATGAAAGAAGGATACATTATTGTTTATCAAGATGTTAGAGGTAGATGGATGAGCGAAGGTACTTATGATAACATGCGGGCTTACCTTCCAAACAAAACTAGCAATACAGATATTGATGAAAGTACTGATACGTATGATACCATAGACTGGCTTGTTAAAAATGTAGAAAATAATAACGGAAATGTTGGTACTTGGGGAATCTCTTACCCCGGATTTTATGCCACCTATTCAGCCATTGATGCACACCCTGCACTGAAAGCTGCTTCACCGCAGGCTTGTATTGGCGATTTCTTTTTTGATGATTTTCACCATAACGGAGCCTATCTGTTAAGCTATTTTAGAGCAACATCCTTATTTGGAACGCAAAAGAATGCTCCTTCAGACTCTGCATGGTATAGTTTACCTGAGCTTAACACTCAAGACCAATACCAGTTCTTTTTAGATGCAGGCCCTTTAAAAAACCTGAACAAATACTTTGAATATGAAACGGTTGACAGACCTTCCTCATTAAGTAATAATGACCTTACGGATGATTTCTTTTGGAATGAATTGAAAGAACATCCCAATTATGACAGCGTATGGCAAAGTAAAGGCATTATTCAGCATTTAAAGAATATAAAACCTTCAGTGGCAACTATGATAGTTGGTGGTTGGTTTGATGCGGAAGACCTTTACGGGCCTTTGGAAACTTATAAAACCATTGAAAAATACAATCCTAAAAATTATAACACAATGGTTTTTGGACCTTGGAGCCATGGTGCTTGGGCACGTACTGATCCTAAAAACAGCGAGGGCAATTATTATTTTGGCGATTCCATTTCGCTGTTTTTCCAAAAAGAGATTGAGACAAAGTTTTTTCATCATTTCTTAAAAGAAGACGGCAGTAGTAATTCAGGTTTACCGGAAGCCTATGTATATGACTCAGGAAAAAAAGAGTGGAGTACCTACAACAGTTGGCCACCTACCAATGCTTCAAAAAAGACATTTTATCTTTCTGAAGATCAACAATTAACTAATTTAAAAATTTCTGACAAAGGAATACAATTTGTTAGTGATATAAAACGCCCTGTACCTTATTCTGAAGATATTAAAACTGTTTTTACTCCTAGAAAATACATGACAGATGATCAACGCTTTGCTGCCAGAAGGCCTGATGTCTTAGTGTTTGAAACAGAAATTTTACAAGAAGATTTAACACTTGCCGGAGAAATAATGGCAAATTTAAAAGTAGCCACAACCGGAACTGATGCTGATTGGATAGTTAAAGTTATAGACGTACACCCGCATGATGAAAAAGAACATGAAGATATGCAAGGCCACATGAAAATGAGTAACTATCACTTGATGGTTCGCAGTGAGGTTATGAGAGGAAAATTTAGGAATAGCTTTTCGAATCCTGAACCTTTTGTACCCAACCAACCTACTGATGTTACCATTAAATTGCAGGATGTTTACCATACTATCAAAAAAGGCCATAAACTACAAATTCAGGTACAAAGTACATGGTTTCCTTTAATCGATCTGAATCCACAAACATTTGTGCCTAACATTTTTAAAGCTGATAAAGAGGATTTTAAAACACAAACGCATACTGTATTTACCTCATCATATATAGAGTTTTCCACTTTAAATTGATTTATTTTGATAGAAGGAACAACAACAGGCAAAAAGTTCAATTATTTTCTATTTTTAATAGCTCCGCTATTATTTTTATATATAGCCTTTTTTGTTGATCTAGATCCTGAAAAACCAATCATTACCTACACGCTGGCAGTTGCCATACTCATGGCACTTTGGTGGATAGCCGAAGTTGTTCCGCTTGGCGTTACATCTTTATTGCCTTTTTTACTGTTCCCTATGTTTGGGATTATGAGCGGCAAAGAAACTGCATCCAATTATTTTAATGATATCATTTTTTTGTATTTAGGAGGATTTCTGTTTGCACTAGCCATGCAAAAATGGAACCTACATAAACGGATTGCCTTAAAATTGATGTTATTGGTTGGTAATAGCCCTGCTAAGATAATGCTGGGCTTTATGCTAAGTACGGCATTTCTTTCTATGTGGATATCTAACACGGCAACAACCATGCTGATGGTGCCTATTTTAATATCCATCATTATAAAATTAGAAGAAAGTAACAGTAAAGAAAGTGTTCGGCATTTTTCTACAGGGCTATTGTTAGCCGTGGCATACAGTGCCTCCATTGGTGGTATTGCTACATTAGTAGGTACACCCCCAAACTTATCTTTTGCAAGGATATTTGCCATTTATTTTCCTAATGCCCCGGAAATATCATTTGCTTCTTGGTTCTTCTACGCTTTTCCTATTGTAGTGATCGTTTTTACAATAACATTTATTTACTTATATTATGTTTTTGTAAAAAAAGATGCCTCTGAATGGACTTCTATTGATAATTCAACCATAAAGAATGAATACAAAAAGTTAGGTATTTGGACCTTTGAGCAAAAGGTATTGGGCGTTTTCTTTGTGTTATTAGCGTTACTATGGTTTACAAGAGCTGATGTTGTTCTTGGCGATTTTGTATTAAAAGGATGGTCTAATCTATTTGAAAATCCTAAATACATCAACGATGGTACTGTTGCTATAACCATTGGTGTATTGCTGTTCTTAATTCCTTCAAGGAAAGAAAAAGGAGCTTTTATAATGGATTGGAAAACAGCCGAGGATATTCCTTGGGAAATTATTTTACTTTTTGGAGGAGGCTTTGCTTTAGCCAGTGGATTTAAGGAATCAGGTTTATCACAATGGTTTGGAGAGCAGTTGGTTTGGCTAAAAGACATTCATCCTTTTATTATTATCCTTTGCATAACACTTTTAATAACTTTTTTAACAGAGTTAACATCTAATGTTGCTACTGTAGAAACATTTCTCCCTGTACTGGCTGGATTGGCCATGAGCATAGAAATGAATCCTTTACTGTTTATGTTACCGGCAACCATAGCAGCATCATTGGCCTTTATGTTGCCTGCAGCCACACCGCCAAATGCTATTGTTTTTGGCACTAAACGTTTAAAAGTTATAGATATGTCTAAAACGGGTTTTATGCTAAATCTTTTTGGTGTTATTATCGTAACACTAGCTACTTATTACCTAGCAACCTTTGTTTTTAATATTGTAATGGATGTTTATCCTGAATGGACAAAATAGTTTATTAAAGCATCTTTTTTAATCGATAACTTAAAAAAACAGCAATAAGACTTAACAGACCCATTAAATACCAATTCATACTAAATCCAAATCTGGCAATTATTTCCATCCCTGTCTTTGCACTAAAAATATGTGCCATTGAAAAAGCCATAGAATACAAAGCCATATACAAACCTTCTTTACCTCGTACAGCTCTGGTCATGGCAAAAGCATTCCCAAAAGGAAAAGCTAGCATCTCACCAAAAGTTATGATAATCATAGCGATTATCAAAATGATGGCTCCACCTGGCACATTCAACAATAAATAGCTGATAGCAAACAATACCATACTCCATAAAATGATACTTATTTTATTGAAAGATGACTGCTCTAATCTATGAATAATAGGCATTTCCATTAAAAAAATTATAGCTCCGTTAAGTGACATTAACAATCCTATTTGAACTTCAGTAAGTGTATGGACATCTTTATAAAAAAGTGGTATAGTTGAAAAAAGTTGCATAAAAACAAAGCCCATAATAAAAACGATGATCAAGAATATCCAATAGGGGTGATCTCTAAAAACTGATTTATTTTCATCGTGTTCATCTGTATCAACTGTTTTTTTATGAAACTCTTTTTCTTTCAAAACAAATCTAAAGAGTAATACCGCCAATATACACGTAATACCATCTATCCAAAACAAGCCTTTATAACTTAGGGTGGCAATAATGATACCTCCTATAAATGGCCCAAAAGAAAAACCTAAATTAATTGCCAAACGTATTAAGGTTAATGACCTTGTTTGGTTTTGAGGTTTGCTATATGCTTTTAACGATACAAATATGGCCGGCCTGAATGTATCTGCTATAAGCATGGTAAAAAATACGCTCAGCAAAAATCCGTAAAAAGAAGTAACATATTGTAATAGTATAAAACAAAAGCCTGTGGAAAACAAACTCCAAAACATTACTTTATAAAACCCTATTTTATCGGTTAGTTTGCCTCCTAAAAATGATCCTAAAAACGACCCTACGCCAAAAGCAGACATGATCCAGCCTACATGAGACAGATCAAACTTCAATTCATCTTTAAGATATAACGACAAAAAAGGAATTACCATAGTGCCTGCCCTATTAATAAAAGTAATAAGAGCCAACCACCAAATTTCCTTTGATAATCCTCTAAAAGAATCTTTGTATAATTTTAATGTAGTAGTTACCATTAGTTTTAAACTAAAAAACCCGGCTAACGTGCCGGGCTTATTATTACTATATATTTTTAGTTATAACAAATCAATCCCAGGTACATATCTGTATGATACGGACTTACGTTTGATGGTATCTATAGTTATAATCATATTCTTTTTTCTTATCTAGTCAAAACTACAAAATATTTTAATTGATACAACAGCTTATTAGTATATTTGAGTAAAATTAAAGTTATGCAAAAAATAGTTGCTCTGTTAACATTACTTTATTCACTCTCAAGCTGTTCTCAAAAAAAAGAAACTTTTAATGATTACACAGCTTCTATCCGTGATTTTCAGTATGAGATGAACAAAGAATTCTCTGATAAAAAAACTTCACCTTTGACAGAACAAGATTTAAAAAAATTTACATCGCTTGATTTTTTCCCAATAGATTCTACCTACAGAATAGAGGCAATATTTGAACTGGATGAAAATCCAACATTTTTTGAAATGCCCACAACTACAACTCGAAGACCTTTATATAAAACCTTTGGCAAAGCAATATTTCAGTTGAATGGACAGGAATTAACGCTACATATTTACCAAAATCAAGAACTTATAAAACAGCCTGAGTATAAGAATCATCTTTTTATCCCTTTTACTGATAAGACCAACAGTATAGAAAGTTATGGTGGAGGCAGATATATCGATCTGGAAATACCCCATGACAATACAATTATAATTGATTTTAACAAAGCATATAATCCTTATTGTGCATACAATCACAAATACTCCTGCCCTATTCCCCCTAAGGAAAATAACTTAGCAGTTGAAATAAAAGCCGGTGTTAAAGCATACAAAAAATAAATTATGAATATTTCCAACGATATTATTGAAGCTCACAACAGAATTG
>JAGQYU010000074.1:0-13679 GCA_020435885.1 Flavobacteriaceae bacterium | reverse complement strand
GCGCCACCAATGCCATTCTACAACTTTCTAAAGAGCAACAACAAAAAGGCGTAGTGACCCACTCTTCCGGAAATTTTGCGCAGGCTTTGGCATTAGCAGCAAAAAATATCGGTGTTAAAGCGTATATAGTGATGCCCAGTAATGCTCCGCAAGTCAAAAAAAATGCTGTAAAAGCGTACGGTGGCATCATTACGGAATGTGAACCCACATTGGAAGCCAGAGAAACTACTGCCCAAAAAATTCAGCAAGAAAAAGGGGCTACTTTTGTACATCCTTTTAATGATTTTAATGTAATTCTAGGCAATGCTTCCGCAGGAAAAGAACTCTTAGAAAAACATCCTGATCTAGATTATATAATTGCTCCGGTTGGCGGTGGCGGATTGATCTCAGGTACAGCACTAAGCGCACAAGTCTTTGGTAATAATTGTAAAGTTATTGGTGCAGAACCTCAAAATGTAGATGACGCTTACAGATCATTAAAAAGTGGAAAAATAGAAACAAATATTACTACAAATACTATTGCAGATGGCTTAAAAACCACGTTAGGTGATATAACTTTTGCCATTATTTCTAACTATGTTGAAAAAATAATTACAGTTACTGAGGAAGAAATTATTGCGGCCATGCAATTACTTTGGGAACGTATGAAAATTGTAGTTGAACCTTCTAGTGCTGTAACATTAGCTGCTGTATTAAAATCTAAAAAAGAATTTGAAAACAAAAAAGTAGGTTTGATACTTTCAGGAGGTAATGTAGATCTAAAACATTTACCTTTTTAGTTTAGATATTTAGTTGCTTTACAATATAAATACCTAAAAATACAGCTAATAACCCAACAACTATACTAGCTATTGTATAGCCGAAAAGCAATGTTAAGTTACCCGATTTGAGAAACAAATGATTTTCATAGGCAAAGGCCGAAAATGTGGTGAAACCTCCACAAAAACCAGTAGCCAGTAATAATGTGTGATTTTGATTAAGAGCTTCATTCTTAAGAGCTAAGCCCAAAATAATTCCTATTAAAAAGCTCCCAATTATATTTACTAAAAAAGTTCCGTACGGTACTCCCGTTGTAGGGTTATTCAAAAAACGTGTAACTAAATAACGCAGTACACTGCCTACTCCCCCACCTAAAAATACCAGTAACACTTGCTTCATTCTTACAACTTTACTTTTTTAGCATCTGTGGCATTCCGCTTATCGGTAATAGTTCCTTTTTGAATAACTACTATCCCCGGGTTAGCCCTGATAATGGTTTTTATAGTAGTTTCATCACAAAATAAATGATCAAAATCCAACCCATATTCCTCCTTAAGGTTATTAAAATCTTCTTCTTTAGAGGCCGACAAGGCAAATACATCATAGCCCTCTTGCAATGCTTCGGTTGTCACTTCTTTTACAGCAGGTAGCAATTCTTTGTCTGTTTTAGTAAGATTATACATTACTACCAACATTAGCTTATCTTTAGCTAACAGTTGATCTGTAAGGTCTTCATCTCCTTTTAGTAAAGAAAAATCATGGATTGGTGGTTCGTAACCTTTTTCAATCAATACTGTTTTTCTGTCCACAAAAGTAGCTCCTTCATTATTCCATGGTTTTTCCTCGGTAGTAAATTCTTTATCCTCACCATTTACATTATATATCCAAGTATCTTCATAAACATCAGTTTTTGCTCCTTCGGGGATGGTCATTCCTTCAACAATATTCTTCCCTACGGCATAAGGTCTGAAATCTATAATTGGAAGATGTTGCAATACGTAGTAAGTAATGAACAAAAACACCAAAAGCGAAGCAAATGAAATCCACAAGGAAACATTTACACTAACGAAAGGTTTTATTACATCATAATGAATTACCAATACCAAAATCAAAACTAGCAACACAATATTCTTATAAAATGTTCCCCACGGTGATAATTTAACAGCATCACCAAAACAACCACAGTCGGTCACTTTATTATAATAGGCTGAATACCAAGTTAAAAATAGAAATATCAATATCATGATGAGTAAACTCCAAACCGTAAATTTTGGTTTCAAACCTACTAAGAGTTTAACCCCCAGCATTATTTCGGCCAAGATCAAAAAAATAGAAAACGGCAATGCGTAGGGTATTAAAAACTCCAGATTCAATACATCCGCACCAAAATATTCCTCAAATTTATAAGCTGAACCCAACGGATCTACCAACTTTACAAAACCTGAAAAAATAAAAGTGGCTGCAACAATTAATCTAGCAAGTATAACAAAGAATTTCATGATTCTATTTTTGTTCGTTTATCAAAATAAGGGCAAAAATTGCATAGTTGATCATATCCTGATAATTAGCATCAATTCCTTCTGATACCAGTGTTTTGCCTTTATTGTCTTCAATTTGTTTTACTCTAAGCAATTTTTGTAAAATAAGATCAGTCAATGAGCTGATACGCAAATCTCTCCAAGCCTCACCATAATCATGGTTTTTGTTTTCCATCAACTCTTTAGTGATCTTTATATGTTTATCATAGAGTTCTGTCGCCTCGTCCAAATCCATATCCGGTTCTTCTGCAACACCTTTTTCAAGTTGAATCAATGTCATTAAAGAATAATTTATAATTCCTATAAACTCCGGAATTTCATCTTCTTCAACTTTCTTTATTTCATTCTCTTGTAATTGCCGTATGCGCTGAGCTTTGATAAATATCTGATCAGTTAGTGATGGCAATCTTAAAATACGCCATGCACTGCCATAATCTTTCATCTTATTGATAAAAAGCGATCTGCATTCATTTACAACCGCATCAAACTGCTCTGAGGTCTTTTGCATATACTAAATTCTGATGTTTTTCTTTCGCTAACGAAAATATGAAAAAACTTAGGAAATAGTCTTACTCGTTTGTTTATTTTTACAATTACTATGAACCTACAATTTCAATTTATGAAACGTGTTGCTGTTTTTTGTGGATCAAGTATTGGGTTCAACCCAATCTATGCAGAGGAAGCCAAAAAACTAGGGAATTACCTTGCTAAAAATAATATTGGATTGGTATATGGCGGTGGTAAAATTGGCATGATGGGAATCTTAGCCGATGCCGTTTTAGAAAATAATGGCGAAGTGATTGGTGTTATCCCAAACTTGCTACGCCATGAAGAGATGGCGCATACTAAGATCACGGAAATGATTGTCACCAAAAAAATGTCTAAACGAAAAGTTACCATCAGCAAACTGGTGGACGGATATATAGCCTTACCGGGAGGTTTTGGAACCTTAGATGAAATTTTTGAGGCACTTACGCTAGGGCAATTAGGCATCGAAACCAAACCTATCGGAGTGTTGAACACCAATGGATATTTTGATCATTTACTGAAGCAATTGGATGTGATGGTTAGCGAAGGCTTTTTAAAAAATGATAATAAAAATATGTTGCTTGTAAGCGATACTGTTGAAGAACTTTTCTATAAAATGGAACGTTACATAGCACCAAAAATGTCGAAAATTGTAAATGCAACCGACAAAAAGAATTTGATATGAGTTTTATAAACTGCAAAGGAAATCTGATAGACCTTTCCACCCCCAAAGTAATGGGTATTTTAAATATTACCCCAGATTCTTTTTATGACGGCGGGAGTTACACCTCTGATAAAGATATTCTGACTAAAACTGAAAAAATGTTATTGGAAGGAGCAACTTTTATTGATGTTGGGGGCTATTCTTCAAGGCCGGGCGCCAAGCATATTTCTGAAGAAGAAGAACTGCTAAGGGTCATTCCTATAATCGAACTATTGGTTAAAGAATTTCCTGAAATTTTAATTTCCATCGATACTTTTAGAAGTAATGTCGCGTTTCAATCCATCAATGCCGGAGCTTGTATAGTAAATGATATTTCTGCTGGTAATATGGACAAAAATATGTTTCAAACTATTGCTACACTTCAAGTGCCTTATATCTTAATGCACATGAAGGGCACACCCCAAAACATGCAGCAACATCCAACTTATGAAGATGTTACCCATGAAGTGATCTATTTTTTCTCCAAAAAACTGGCAGAACTAAAAGCATTAGGCATTAATGATCTTATTATTGATGTAGGTTTTGGTTTTGGAAAAACAATGGAGCACAACTACACCCTGCTCAAAAATTTACAATTATTTAAAAATTTAGATGTACCTATTCTAACAGGCGTTTCCAGAAAATCCATGTTATGGAAATTATTGGGTATAACCGCTAAAGAAGCCTTAAATGCTACTACTGCTGCCAACACCATTGCTTTACTGAACGGTACAAATATCCTCCGTGTACACGATGTTAAAGAAGCTATGGAAGCGGTTAAAATTGTTAATCAACTAACAATCAGTTACTAAATTATTTCTCGGCACTGTTTTTGTTAATATTTTGTTAAAACCCCTAAATAACAAAATCATGAACAGACGAGAATCCCCCGAAATCAATGCTGGCTCTATGGCCGATATCGCATTTTTACTGCTCATTTTCTTCCTGGTTACTACAACAATGGAAGTTGACCTTGGTATTCCTAAAAGACTACCTCAAAAAATAACTGATACTGATATAGAATTACTTGATAAAAACGTATTGGAAATTCACATCAATGCCAAAAATGAAATTATGGTAGAAGATGTATTGATTTCTAATGTAGGTGAGATAAAACAACTAGCTATCGATTTTATTGATAACGGTGGCGGAACAGATAAAAATGGCAATGTTTGCGATTGGTGTAAGGGCAGAAAAGCGCAAAACCTATCAGATCATCCTGATAAAGCAGTTATCACCATAAAAAGTAGTAGAAATAGTAGTTATGCAACGTACATTTCTGTACAAAATGAAGTCCTTTCTGCTTATACACAACTAAGAAACAACCTCTCAGCCAACCTCTATGGAAAAAGCTTTGAAGTTTTATTAAATGAACAAAAATTATCAAATAACACTATACTTACTGATAAAGTTGAACTCATAAAAAACAAATATCCGCAACATCTAATAGAAGAAGACCCAATTAAATGATCTGCTTGCACAGTTTTACTTAAAAAAGGTTGTTGTAAAATAGAATAAATTATTAGTACTTTTACAAAAACCTTTTTTTTGAAAGCATTCGATTTTTTAGACTTCGGAATCTTAGATATTATAGACATTGTACTGGTTGCAGTACTGCTGTACTATATTTATAAACTCATCCGTGGCACTGTTGCCATCAACATTTTTGTAGGAATTGCCATAGTTTACCTCATCTGGAAGCTCACTGTAGCCCTAAAAATGGAGTTGCTAAGTGATATTTTAGGGAAGTTTCTTGGTGGGGGTTTCATAGCACTGATCATTGTTTTTCAACAGGAGATCCGTAAGTTTTTATTGATGCTTGGTTCCACCAATTTTGCTTCAAAAAAAGGCTTTTTAAAACAATTAAAATTCTTAAAATCTGACGATACCATTACCACAGATGTTGAAAGCATAGTTTCTGCCTGTGTAGATATGTCTAAGACCAAAACCGGAGCTCTAATCGTTATTGAACGCAATAATAATTTAGAGCTTATAAAGCAAACTGGAGATAAAATGAATGCGGAAGTAAACAAGCCTTTGTTGAGTAGTATCTTCTATAAAAACAGCCCTCTGCATGATGGTGCCATTATTATTGAAGACAACATGGTTACCGCCACTCGTGTTATTCTACCTGTTGAAAAAGATATTACCATTCCTGCACGTTTTGGATTAAGGCACAGAGCTGCCATTGGTGTTACCATGCGCTATGATGCTGTAGCATTAGTAGTTTCAGAAGAAACAGGGCAAATTTCCTACATCAAAAATGGTGAATTCATACTGTTTGATAATCCCGAAAGGTTAATAGATATCATTAAAGAAGACCTTGAATAACTAGCTAGCCATAGCAGAAGTAAACTGCATTTCATACAATTTACTGTAATACCCTTTTTTATTGAGCAGTTCTTTGTGAGTACCCATTTCAACAATTTCTCCTTTCTCCATCACAATAATTTTATCAGCTTTTTTTATAGTTGCCAACCTATGTGCAATGATGATGGAAGTTCGTCCTTTCGTAATAGTATCCGTAGCTTTTTGTATCAACTCCTCTGAATGTGCATCGATGGATGATGTAGCCTCATCTAACACCAAAATAGCAGGTTTGCTTACATAAGCACGTAAAAAGGCAATCAACTGGCGTTGCCCAACCGAAAGCATTCCTCCTCTTTCTTTTACATTGTAATGATAGTTATTTGGCAACGACATAATGAATTCATGAATGCCTATTTTCTTAGCAGCTTCTATTACTTCTTCTTCATTGATGGATTTATCATTCAGTGTAATATTATTCAAAATAGAGTCTGAGAACAAGAAAACATCCTGTAATACAACACTGATCTGATCTCTAAGTGATTGTAAAGTAAATTGATTAATATTAGTCCCATCAATACTGATAGTTCCAGAATCAATATCATAAAAACGATTCAATAAATTAATAATAGTCGATTTTCCGGCACCTGTTGCACCAACTACAGCTACATTTTCTCCCTGCTTTACATCAAACGAAATTCCTTTCAACACTGGTTCTCCCTCAATATAACTAAACTTCACCTTATCAAATGAAATGTTACCTTTAAAATTCTCGGCAGTAATAGTTCCTAAGTCTTTTTCTTCGGCTTTATCATCCAATACTTTAAAGACCCTATCAGCTGCTACCATACCCATTTGTAAGGTATTAAACTTATCTGCTATTTGTCTTAAGGGTCTAAACAGCATACTGCTCATCATAATAAAACTTATAATATCTCCGGGAGTAGTGGCTTCGCTAACAGCGGCATTCAAACCTCCGTACCACACCACAACACCAAGCGTTATTGAAGACAAAATCTCCGCTATAGGGAAAAATATAGAATAGTACCAAACCGTTCGTATATGTGCTTTTTTATGCTTTTCGTTGATCTCCATAAACTTGTCATACTCAATCTTTTCTCTCGTAAATAGTTGCACTATTTTCATTCCGGAAATACGTTCTTGCACAAAACTATTCAAATTTGCTACTTGATTACGAACGTCTTGAAACGCAGATTTTATCTTTATCTGGAAGATTTTTGTTGCGTAGATAATAATTGGTAGCACAGCAAAAACGATCAAAGCTAAACGCCAGTTCATCCATAGCATTACGCCCATAATTACAACCATTTGAAGTATTTCACTAATGATAGTGAACAATCCTTGACTGAAAATACTAGCAATAGTCTCAATGTCAGAAACCACTCTTGTTACCAATTTACCAACAGGATTATTGGTATAGTAACTCATCTTGAATTTTAAAATCCTTTCAAACAATTGAGCTCTAATATTCTTTACAATATTCTGTCCCAACCAATTGGCAAAATAAGTAAACAAAAATTGAAAAATGACCTCAGCTACCAGCACGCCCAACATCAATAAACTATAATTCAGTAATTGCTTTACATTTTTATTGAGGATATAATCATCTACTATTTTCTGTAACAGTGTAGGTCTAACGGCAGCAAAAATAGCAAGTAATATCACCGAAATAGTCGATAAAACAAATTCAAAACGATACTTTTTGACATAGGTCATCAATCGCTTAAAAAGCTTTAAATCAAATGCATTACCCGATACTTTTTCGCTCATTTGTAATTTTTTAAAATTTTTTCAGGATATGCTACTTTTACTAAAAACAGTCCTTGTGGTGGCACTGAAAACCCTGCCTTGCTTCTATCCTCACTTTCTATAATTTCTCTAAAATCTTCAACAGTTTTTTTACCTAGCCCTACTTCAATCAACGTACCCACAATGGCTCTAACCATATTTCTTAAAAACCTATCAGCAGAGATGTGGAAAGTTAGCAAATTATTATCTAATATCCATTTTGCTTGTGTTACCTTACAGTTATACGTTTTAACGTCAGTTTTGGATTTGGAAAAACTCTTAAAATTTGTATGGTTTAACAATTCCGCAGCAGCGTTATTCATCATCTCTACATCCAATTGTTGATAATAAAGTTGCCAAGTAGTATCTAACATAAAAGGATCTCTACCCAATAAAATTCTATATTCATAACTTCTGCTTATAGCATCAAATCTGGCATGAGCCTCATCATCAACCGAAAATAAATTCTTTACAACAATATCATCTGGTAAAAAAGAATTAAGTTTTTGAACCAACTCCTCATCCAACTCTTGATCCACATCAAAATGCACAAATAATTGCGAAGCATGTACTCCGGCATCCGTTCTGCCCGCCCCAACAATATGTAATTCTTTCCTTAAAATTGTTGACAAGGCATTAGTTAAGGTTTCCTGAATAGATGGAGCATTTGGCTGAATTTGCCATCCATTATAATTTTTTCCGTTATATGCAATTTCTAAAAAATATCTCAAGAAGTAGTATTTTTACCAGCAACAAAGATATAAAATAGCCTTTTGCAAGCTCTTAATTAATCCTTAAATAAAATTGAAAAAGATACTGCTACTTTCTGATACGCATGGATTTATTGATAATCAAATCTTAAAATTTGTGAAACAAGCAGATGAGGTTTGGCACGCTGGGGACATTGGCGATTTATCCGTTACCGACGAGATAAAAAAATACAAACCTTTAAGAGCTGTTTACGGCAACATAGACAATGCTGAAATACGAAGCGAGTTTCCATTACATAACAGATTTTTAATTGATGATGTTGATGTATGGATTACACACATTGGTGGATATCCCAATAAATATGATTTTAGGGTAAAAAATATGATTACTGAAAATCCTTCGGATTTATTTATCTGCGGACATTCACATATTTTGAGAGTTATGTATGATAAAAAATTGAAGCTACTTCATCTTAATCCCGGGGCAGCCGGAAAACATGGATTCCATCAAATACGAACAATGCTTCGCTTTGAAATAAATAATAAAAAGTTAGAAAATGTGGAGGTAATTGAGCTTGAAAAAAGAGCTTAACCTTTATATTTTATAGGTATCAACATAAAGATACTAGTACCATTTCCTTTTGAAGAAACAATATTAAAAACACCTTTCATCACTTTAATACGAGCATTGATATGGCTTAGCCCCAAACCATCTTTATTTTTAGCTTTTTTGATATCAAAACCCACACCATCATCGCTAATTCGTATACTTAACATATCATTCTCTCTATGTGAAAGCATTATGGTAGCATTGGTTGCTTTACTATGTTTAAGGATGTTATTGACCAGTTCTTCAATAATATTATACACTTTTATCTCAAAATCCTGATCATATCTTTTAATACCATCATCATCACTATGTAATGATATTTCAGAATTTGAATACTTCTGACACATATCATGTACTGCAAACGCGAGTCCAAATTTCAATAATACTGAAGATATCAGTTCATGAGACAAATCTCTAATCTTAACAGAGGCTTCATTCACAATGGTTTGAGCCTTAGATATTTCTTGAGGAGCATCTTTTTTTAGTTGTGCTTTCGTTGCCTGTAAATGTAAATTAGCTGAAGATAATAAAGCACTAACACTATCATGTAGAGTTTGAGCAATAGACTTACGCTCCATTTCTTTTGCATCAATGGTTGCATTGATTATCCGGGTTTGGGCTTCATTTTCCAACTGTTCTAATTTTGTCATTTGCTTTAATCGATAGTTTCTATAATAAATATATCCAACTATAATAAAGGTTAAAAAAGCAAATGCCATAAAATAAAATAACATCTGAGCTCTTTGCTTTTTAGATTTCTCTTCTTCCGTCCTCCGAGCTTGTTCAGATACATTGTATTTAGCTTCAATTTCAGAAATACTTTTAATCCGTGTAGCTTCAGCTAAGCTATCAGTCATTACAGTAGCTTGCTCTAGATATTTATATGCTTTCTCAAAATCTTTTAGCTGCTCATTAACATACGCTAAATTATAAAGCAAATTTTCTTTAAACCTAATGGCTTTATCACTATTTAATGTTCTGATTTGGTCAAATGCACTTAAGTAATTATCTCTTACTTTTTCAAATTGTCCTTTTTTATATAAAACATTCCCTAAATTCATTAGCGTTACCGCCATTCCTAATGTATCTTTTTCATTTCTTTTGATTTCCAAAGCTTTACTACCATATAATTCAGCATTATCATAATCATTATTATCTAATGATATTACATTTAAATTATTATATGCCCTCGAAATTAATTCACTAGTATTATTACTTAAAGGAAACTCTGTTATTTTTAAATAATAGTTTATAGCACTATCTAATTCTTTTTGGCTATAAAAATTAGCTCCTATTTTAAGATAAGAATTAAGAATATTTAAGGTATCTTTCTCAACAATGGAATATGATAAAGCACTTTTAAAATAATAATCAGCTTTAGAAAAATTGTAATCAGATTTAAAAATATCACCTAAATATTGTGAATATTCAATTTTTAGTTTATTCAAACCAATTTTATCTATATCATTTAGACCCTGTAAAAGTAAATCTAAAGCTTTTTCCTCTTCTCCAGTTCCCAATAAAACTTTAGCTCTTCGTAGCTGTAAATTCAACCTATTATCATCATTCTCAATATAACTTTTATTCTTTTCTAAGTCTTCAATATTCTCTAAAGCTACCACATACAATTTATCCTGAATATTGGCATCAATTGTTTCTACTTTATCATTAATATATTTATCAAATACTTTACTTTGAGAATAAACAGAAACAAAACAGTTTATAATTACAAGAAAGAGGAAAGTTAACCTTAATTTATTTTTTTTAAGAAGAGGGGGCATTGTTAAAAAATAAAATTAAATAATTTCATTTTTCATAGCAAATATTGCTAATCCTACACTATTCTTTACATTCACCTTTCTGATAAGGTTCTTTCGATGTGTTTCTACAGTGCTTTCACTTATATGAAGCGCTTCACTTATTTCTTTAGTAGTATATTGTTGAGCTATCAGTTTTAATATTTGATATTCACGTCTGGTAAGTGAATTGATAAGCATCCCTTCTCCTCCTTTTTCCTGAATGGGTTTACCCATCAAAGTTTTCATCATTTTCTCCTTTACTTCCTCACTAAAATACTGGTCACCACTAGCTACGTTGCGTATAGCCTTTACAATATGTTCTCCGGCTGATTTTTTAGGAACAAACCCTTTTGCCCCCATACTCAACACTTCTTTAATCAATTTAATATCATCATAACTGGAAAGAATAACTACTTGGGGTACATCTTCATAATGTTGAAATTGCCGTAATACTTCTATACCATCTACTTCCGGCATATTGATATCTAGTACTAGAACATCTGCTGAATGTTCATGAAACCAATCTAGTACCTGATTGCCATTCAGAGAATAGCCAACTACTTCAATATCTTTTTCTAACCCTAATACAGCCATTACTCCATCAATCAAAATTTGATGGTCATCAGCTATATGTACCGTAATCTTATCATCTAATAAGTCTTCCATTACCCCAAATTATATATTACTCTATACTAATATAGTTAATATTCCTTAAACAGAAAACTCAATAATATATTGTATAATTATAAAATAAAAAATCCGATACTGACAGCATCGGATTTATAAATCAACTGTTTTTATTTAGAACTATTCCTCGATATGACCAATGGGTTTTGTTCTTACATATGAACTTTCATCAACATTGATTGAGGCTACATCCAAGTTATTATCAAAATAATGAGCAAAATCTATAGTTTTAGACTTAAAAGTTAATGTATGCGAAACATTAACACCTGAAACACCATTTTCAACCATATATACATGTGTTATGTTATCAACTGTATTAGCTGTAACCACAGTATTTGCATCAGCTGTAAATGTTACTTGATACTCACCATCAATCTTTTCAATTACAGGGTAAGATTTCAATAAAGTTCCGTCAATATCTTTTAAAACGATTTTGTTACTTGTGCTGTTAGTAAAAGCAGATAATACCAATACAGCACTCAAAGCGAGTACTAATTTTCTCATGATAGGGGATTTTAGAGTTATTAAATATGAACTATTTGAACTATCTATTACACCTTACGGTTTAACGACAATTCAAATGTATTCAGTACAAAAAATCAAAACAATAGGGGAAACAGGGATTTTTAAAAATCATTGAAAACAGTTAGATTATCCATGAAAACCACTATTTTTTATCATTTCTGAGAGATAAAAGTACAGAAAAAATTGTTGATAAGTATATATTTTTGTTGATAACTTTAGAGTTAAACACATTAACATATTGATTTTTATATAGTTAACTATTTTTCAACAATTAAAAAAAAATGATTGTGTAATTGGAATTTATTATTAATTTAGCATCTAGAGAAAAGGAAACTCCTATTTAAGTTAAGAGGAGAATTAAATTCTCCCCTTTCTCCCCTTCCTTTCTCCCCTTATTACTAAGGAGTATATATATATAAGTGTTTAGCGACAATTGATACTCCAAATTTATTGCAAAGTAGAATATCCGTCAATAGAGCAAACGGGTATTTTTAAAAATCACAGAATACGGTGATTTTTTGCAAAATTTTACAGCCAGGTCCTTCCTGGCTGTTTTTTTATAAAAAAGCCTGTCTTGTTCAAGACAGGCTTACGCACATATAACTAAGATGTTAGGATTATCGCAATCTATCTACAGATTTTACAAGGTCTTCATCCTTCTTAATTGCTCTATTTGCAATGGCCAGAAATAGAATTACAATCACAGGAAGTACCGCCCCAATACCCTTCTCAGAAACCTTAGCTTCTCCAGATAATGTTAGTAGATGATATATCAACACTCCTAATAAAATAAGATTGATCAAGATATTTAGCCTGTTAAGTACAAATTGCCTTTTTCTAGTTCCGAACATAGAAATACTTAACAAACTCATAACAGCTGAAAGTAAAAACAGTATTGGAATCATCTTCATTAAGAAACTATCTTCTCCTAATAAATCCAAAGCTAAAAATTCATTTCCAGAAACATCTTTCCATAATGAGAAAAAGAATATAAACACACCGCTAGCAATAGCCGCAATAAACATATAAAGTGTTTGGATTCTTTGAATCATATACTTGTTTTTATTCTCGATTGCAAAAATACACTAATCTTTTAAAGAAATGGGCTTGTATATTTAAATTTAATTTGTATAATTGCACTGCAATTTAAGCTTATTGTAAAACCACTTCTTTTTACAATATTCAAAATTATACCATATCAACTATTAAGTTATTGAAACATCTTATTCTAAAAGAGGCCGTGCCTCACTTAAATTAATCTTATTCATTAATAATGTTTGAAATTGAATCATTAAAGGAAAAGAAACTTTCTGAATTACAAGAAATTGCTGAAAATATTGGGGTATCAAAATTTAAACAATTAAAAAAGCTAGATCTAATTTACCAAATTCTAGATATACAGGCTTCTAAACCAATAGCTGTTGTGCAAGAAAAACCAGTACAGGAACAAAAAAAACAAAATGCTCCTACATCTAAAAACAGACCTCAGCGCAAAAGAATAAATGCCAAACCTACACAAGAACCAGAAGTTAAAACTACTGTTGAAGAAGTAGTTATTGAGCCAAAAGTTGAAGAAAAAAAGGCTGAGGAAAATAAACCTGCAGAAAAACATCAACAAAGAGAGCACAAAAAAGAATATAATACAGGTTCTAATCAAAGAAATAATCAAAAAAGGAAGCAAACGGGCAACAATAACAATCCTAA
>JAGQYU010000073.1 GCA_020435885.1 Flavobacteriaceae bacterium | reverse complement strand
TAATGCTATCATTACTAAAATAATAGTATTGATAAGTCTAAATGATGAATATTCTAAAGAACTGAATAATAAATAGTTAGAAAATATTAAAATAAAAAAGATCAGATTATTTTTGATTGATAAAAAGAACGATTTAACTTCAGAAAAGTACTGTTTACGATATTTTTTATTAACTGATTTACACCTTTCACGTACAGTTTTGTTAATTTGATAGTTGCTGCCAAACTCTTTGCTTAAAAACTCTTTAGATAAAACAATTTCTTCGTTTTCTTCCATTTTTGAAGCAATATGGTCTATCATCTCTAAACGAATATCCCAATATTTAACTCCTTTTTCTTTTAGGTAGTTATCGATAAAGATAATTTGCTCACGATGTAAAATCATTATTAGGCTAATTTTGGGTTAATGAAGGTTTGCATGGTTTTTAAGAAATCTTCCAGTTCGGCTAATTTATTAGAGGTTTCTTTAGTGCCCTGCTCCGTTAACTTATAATATTTACGCAATCGGTTACCAATGTTTACAATTTCAACATCTAATAAACCATCTGCTTCTAACTTATGGAGTGCAGGATATAAGGCTCCCTCGGTAATACTCAATTCTCCTTTGGTAAGGTCTTTAACTTTTTGAGTTATTTCATAACCATACATTTTGTCATGCTCTTCCAACAATTTTAAAATGATGGTTTGGATGGTGCCTTTATATAATTTTTGATTTCCCATAGAACAAATATACATAAATTTCTTATGTATAAGAATCTTAGGTACTATTTTTATGTTTTTAGTAAATAAACTCTCCGTAAGTACTTTTGATAGTCAATTTTTTATTGTCGGAAGTTTCAACTCTTCCAACAATCTGAGCATCTACATTAAAACTTTTGGAAATGTTTATTAAATCTTCGACAATGTTTTGGGGCACATATAATTCCATTCTGTGGCCACAATTAAATACCTGATACATTTCTTTCCAATCGGTTTTGGATTGCTTTTGGATCAATTTGAATAGCGGTGGAACTTCAAAAAGATTGTCTTTAATTATATGAAGTTTGTCTATAAAATGTAAAATTTTGGTTTGAGCGCCACCACTACAATGTACCATTCCGTGAATTTGCGAACGATATTTTTTTAGCATCTCTTTAATGATAGGGGCATAGGTTCTGGTAGGTGAAAGTACCAATTTACCTGCATCTAATGGAGCATCTTTTACAGTATCCGTTAATTTGATATTACCGGAATAAACCAACTCATCTGGTACAGCATGGTCAAAACTTTCAGGATATTTTTTTGCCAGTTCTTTATTAAAAACATCATGGCGTGCAGAGGTAAGTCCGTTACTGCCCATACCGCCATTGTATTCGTTTTCATAAGTAGCTTGCCCAAATGAAGCCAGTCCAACAATAACATCGCCGGCTTGTATGTTTGCATTGTCAATTACATCAGAGCGTTTCATCCTGGCAGTAACTGTAGAATCTACAATAATTGTTCTTACCAAGTCTCCAACATCTGCAGTTTCACCTCCGGTGGAATGGATTGTAACTCCGTATTTTGAAAGTTCTTCGATTAACTCTTCAGTACCATTGATAATAGCTGAAATAACCTCTCCGGGAATTAAATTTTTATTTCTTCCAATAGTGGAAGAGAGTAAAATATTATCAGTAGCACCTATGCAAAGCAAATCATCAATATTCATAATAAGAGCATCTTGTGCAATACCTTTCCATACAGAAATATCTCCTGTTTCTTTCCAGTACATATATGCCAAAGAGGATTTTGTTCCTGCCCCGTCAGCGTGCATAATAAGGCAATAATCATCGTCATTAGTAAGATAATCAGGGATAATTTTGCAAAATGCTTTTGGAAAAAGACCTTTATCTATGTTGGAAATAGCTTTATGAACATCTTCTTTAGAAGCAGAAACGCCACGTAAGTTGTATCGTTGGTCTTTTTCAGAACTCATTACTTTTTGTTTAAAAGGTATAGTTTTTTCTTTTTATAATCGATAACGGCATTGGCTTTTTCCAATACATCAGCACCTATAATGCCATTAATTTCTTTAGCATGTTGTTTTTTGAGGGCATTGTTTATATGGGATAGATCTATCAACACCAATGTAAAATCTTTCTCTTTGTATTTACCGATCTTTAGTTTATTATTTTTTGAAATTTGTGTATCGATTTCTAATGTTCCTGCACCGGCAGCTTTGTGTTCAGAATCTTCAGTTTCTAAACTAAACTTTTCAATTTCGTTCAAACCGACACATGTATTGGAGGCACCTGTATCTAAAATAAATTTACCCTCAACACCATTGATCTTTGCTTTTATTTCAAAATGATTGGTAACTGTTCTTTTCAGTTTAATACTATGATATTTTTTGTCTTTTAAGAACTTTTGTAAACTCATAAATTGTTAGATAACAGATTTAAACTGTTCTAAAAAGCGAACATCATTTTCAAAAAGCATTCGTATATCGGGTATTTGATAAAGGAGCATGGCTATGCGTTCAATTCCCATTCCGAAAGCAAAACCACTATATTTTTCAGGATCAATATTGGTGTTTTTCAACACGTTAGGATCAACCATGCCGCAACCCATAATTTCCAGCCAGCCTGTACCTTTTGTAATTCTGTAATCGGTCTCAGTTTTTAAACCCCAGTAAATATCTACTTCAGCGCTGGGTTCGGTAAACGGAAAGTATGATGGGCGTAGCCTTATTTTAGACTTGCCGAACATTTCTTTTGTAAAGTAAATTAAGGTTTGTTTAAGATCAGCAAAAGAAACATCGGTATCAATATATAAACCTTCCACCTGATGAAAAATACAATGTGAACGTGCAGAAATATCTTCGTTTCTGAAAACACGCCCCGGAGAAATAGTTCTGATAGGAGGTTTGTTATTTTCCATATATCTGATCTGAACTGATGAAGTATGTGTTCTCAGTAACATATCAGGGTTTTTCTCCACAAAAAAGGTGTCCTGCATATCACGTGCAGGGTGGTATTCCGGTAAGTTTAGTGCTGTAAAATTATGCCAATCATCTTCTATTTCAGGGCCTTCGGAGATAGTAAATCCAATTCTAGAAAAAACATCTATAATTTGGTTTTTTACAATAGAGATAGGGTGACGGGTGCCGAGTTCAATAGGTTCTCCCGGTCTGGTAAGATCTCCATATACTTTTTTACTTTGAGTAGAGTTCTCTAAATGATTATTTAACTCGCTTACTTTAGTTTCGGCAAGTGTTTTAAGCGTGTTGAGCGTTTGACCAAATTCTTTTTTTTGAGAAGGTTCTACATTTTTGAATTCTGTGAACAGATCTTTTAGGATGCCTTTGCTACCTAAAAATTTGATTCTAAAAGCCTCAACTTTTTCTTTAGAGTTGGCACTGAACGCTTGTACTTCGCTAATCAGTTCTTGTAATTTATCTAGCATTGCTAATGTAAAATTAGACTGCAAATTTACCATTTTTACTTAATTGAGAGAGTTACTTTAAATGAATGTGATAGAAAATGATGCTAATTAGTTGATTAAGTGCATTTTCAATGAAAAAAATCACTTTTTTTGAATTGAAAAAGTAATAATTATACCTACATTTGTTTGTATACAATTATTAAAATCTCAAAAACACCCTTCTAAAATTATGAAATCACAAATAATTAAGGAGTTCATGGAAATGGTTAAGGAACGTAATCAACATGAACCTGAGTTTTTACAAGCTGTTGAAGAGGTGGCCGAAGCGGTTATCCCTTATATCACTACAAAAGATATCTATCATGGTAAGAATATTTTGTTGAGAATGGTTGAGCCTGAACGGATGTGTTTGTGTTAGCGAAGGTGCCAATATGCCTTCAACCCCAGAGGCTGTTCATGCATTCTTAAAAGCTAAAATTTTATATGCTCCCGGCAAAGCTTCTAATGCAGGTGGCGTGGCAACATCAGGATTGGAAATGAGCCAGAACTCATTACGTATCAGTTGGACACGTGATGAAGTGGATGAAAGATTGAAAAAAATAATGAAAGATATCCATGATTCTTGTATAAAATATGGCAAAGAAAAAGATGGTTATATCGATTATGTTAAAGGAGCAAATATTGCCGGTTTTGTAAAAGTTGCTGATGCCATGTTGGCACAAGGTGTAGTGTAATACATTTAAAAGAATAGTTGAAAAGGGCAGCCCTTTGGCAGCCCTTTTTTGTTTTTATATGATTTTAAGAAGCCAAAATTTAAAACTAAAAATAGTAACTTGCAGAAGATTTAAAAAGGTGCTTTACAATGCCAAAAAAAATATTACCAGACCCGAGAGCATACGAATTTGAGGAAGTAGAGTTTAATAAGTTGATGCAAAAAAGAATTAGTAAAGTTCTTATAGTTTGCTCAAATTATGATTTTTATATGTTAGAAGAGGATGGGCGTATAGATGAAAGGATTTTTAATGAGTATACATCACTAAATCTGAGATATCCTCCTAGTTTTTTACATGCAAACTCAGCTAAAAGAGCAATTAAGGTCATGGCTACTGATAAAATTGACCTAGTAATAACTTGGTTTGATATAGGCAATTATAAAGCATTTGAAACTTCCAAACTAATAAGAGAAGCATTCCCTAAAGTAACTATAGCAGCACTCAGTCACTATTCATCAGAATTGAGAAGCAGAATTGAGAAAGAAAACCCTGGTATTATAGATTATGTTTTTCACTGGAATGGAAATGTTGATATTTTTTTAGCTATTATCAAGCTTACCGAAGATAGGATGAATGCCGAGAATGATATCAATACTATTGGTGTTAAAGCTATTCTGTTAATTGAAGATTCTTTAAGGTTTTATTCCAGATACCTTCCTGTTATTTACAAAATTGTCTTAAAGCAGGCTTCAGCCTTTATGTCTGAAGGGTTAAATGAACACAGGCGTATGATGATGATGCGAGGGCGTCCAAAAATTTTACTGGCTATGCAGTATGAAGAAGGGTTGTCATATTTTAAAAAATACAAACACAACCTCTTAGGAGTAATCTCCGACGTGTCTTATTATAGAGAAGGAAAGAGAGACCCAAGAGCAGGGTTTGAGTTCTTAAAATATGTAAGAAGTATTGACAGATATTTTCCTGTTCTTATTCAGTCATCAGATAGTAATAACAAAAAATATGCTTTAGAATTAAAAGGGAAATTTTTATACAAACATTCCGAAACGTTAGAGCTTGAGCTAAAAAATTACATTAATAAATATTTTGTTTTTGGTGATTTTGAATTTTGGGATCCGGTTCAACATAAAGTATTAGAAACGGTAAAAAGTTTAAACGATCTTCAAAAAGCGCTTACCAAAGTAACTGATGACGCCATTGTCTATCATGCTGTTAGGAGTGAATACTCAAAATGGTTGCGTTCCAGAGCTCTCTTTCCGTTAGCAGATTTGTTTAGTAATATAGAATATGAAGACTTTAAGGATGTAAATGAAGTTAGAAATTTTTTAATTGATGCTATTAGGGCTTACAGATTGGCTAAAGGTAGGGGGATCATTTCAAAATTTGACAAAAAAAGATATAATGAATATTTAAGATTTGCCAGAATAGGCGAAGGTTCTTTAGGAGGTAAAGGAAGAGGTTTGGCATTTATTGACTCTTTTTTAAAACGCCACAAGTTGTTTAACAAATATGAAGACGTAAATATATCTATCCCCAGAACAGTGGTCTTAACTACTGAAGTATTTGATGAATTTATTGAAAAACATCACCTAATTAATTTTGTTGCCGAAAACCATACTGACGAAGAAATTCTGAACGAGTTTACTTCTAAGCCATTGCAGAAGTGGGTTATAGAAGATTTAAAAGTTTTCTTAGATTTTGAAAAAAGGCCTATTGCAATTCGTTCATCAAGCACATTAGAAGATTCTCATTATCAACCATTTGCAGGTGTTTTTGCTACCTACATGCTACCTAATACTGAAAAAAGTAGAATGGTAGAAATGGTGAGTAATGCAATCAAATCGGTTTTTGCTTCTGCTTTTTTTGAAAGTGCAAAAGCATATCTAAAAGCAACCGCACATTCTCTGGAAGAAAGTAAAATGGCTGTTATTTTGCAACAAGTAATAGGTGCTCAATATGATAATTTGTATTATCCTAATATATCTGGTGTAGCAAGATCCATTAATTTTTACCCCATAGGGAATGAAAAACCGAACGAAGGTATTGCAAATATTGCTATGGGATTGGGTGAGATAATTGTTGGAGGTGGACAAACGCTGCGGTTTTCGCCATATCATCCTAAAAAAGTATTGCAACTTTCGTCAGCGGGTTCTACACAAAGAGATACACAACAACATTTTTTTGGATTGGATATGGATCCTGATAGTTATAAACTATCTACCAGTGAAGCAGTTAACAAAAAGAAAATAAGTGTCAGAAGAACAAAAGATCATGATAGAGCTTTTAAGTTTATTGCATCAACTTATGACATTCAAAATAATGTTATAAAACCAGGAATTTTACATGACGGCGTTCGTTTATTGACATTTGATAACATACTGAAATACAATACTTTTCCATTGGCTGAGATTCTTCAAGAACTATTAAGAGTAGGTCAGCGAGAAATGCGCAATCCCATAGAAATGGAATTTGCTGTTAATTTAGATGTTGCCTCGGGTAAGCCAAAAGAGTTTTATTTTTTACAGATAAGGCCTATTGTAGAGAGTATAGAAAAAATGTCTGATCTGCCGGAAGACTTTAAACAAGAAGACAGTATTATTTATTCTGAGTCTGCCCTCGGAAATGGAAAATATGACCATATCAGCGATTTGGTGTATGTAAAACCGGAAACATTCAATTCTGCCAATACAAGGCAAATTGCAAAAGCTGTTGAAGAGATCAACAAGAAATTTATCGAAAATGATAAACAATATATTCTTGTTGGCCCGGGGCGTTGGGGTTCCAGCGATCCTTGGTTGGGAATTCCTGTTATTTGGAGTCAGATTTCCGCAGCAAAGATCATTATAGAATCAGGGTTAGCAAATTATAGAATTGACCCCAGTCAGGGAACACATTTCTTTCAAAACCTTACATCGTTCAAGGTTGGATATTTCACTATCAACCCATACATGAATGATGGTTTTTATGATATAGATTATCTGAATAAAAAAGAAGCTGTTTATGAAGATGAATTTTTAAGACATGTGCGTTTTGAGAAATCATTATTGATCATTATTGAAGGACAAAACAACAAAGCTGCCGTTTTTAAAGAAGAGTATATTCTTAAAAACGAATCGAATCAACTTGAAGATCAGATAGAGGAAGCACCCCCCGAAGGATTTATGTAAAATTTTTAAAAAATCAATAATAATAAATATCAAAATTGTATAATATTCAATACAATATGATTAATTTTGCTAATCATTAAAATTAATTAATAAAATGAAAGTAAAAGATATCATTTCA
>JAGQYU010000009.1:195-18522 GCA_020435885.1 Flavobacteriaceae bacterium | reverse complement strand
TACAGGTCTATTTCTGATATGGTTTCAGGTGATTTCAGTTTTTTGCAAGATGCTGTTAGGGTACGCTATTTAAAGATCATTGCTACGTTTACGGGTGGTTCAGCCTTTGGATTAGTAGTCACATCACAAATATTAGGCTATGTTTTAAAGCATTGGCATCAGTTAGTAACAGCAATAATTATAGGTTTTATTAGTGGTTCATTGGGGATTGTTTGGCCATGGAAGGAAAAAATATACAAAGTTGAAAATGGTGCTTTTTTGTTTGATTCGGAAGGAAATAAGATCATTCAAAACTACAAACGTTTTATTCCAGACCTTTCAGATAGCCAAAACTGGATAGCCATGGCATTCATTTTACTGGGAGTTGGAATTATTTTGATGATCGATTTTTACGGCAAGAAAAGAAAAAAGACATGAAGACGTTTGGGCTGTTAGGAAAAAATATATCATATTCATTCTCAAGAGGATACTTTACCAAAAAGTTCGAAACACTAAAACTGACTGATTACGAATATGTAAATTTTGATCTACCTTCTATTGAGTTATTACCTACTATATTGAATGATAATGTTTTAGGGTTTAATGTAACTATTCCTTACAAAGAGGCTGTTATGGAATTTTTAGATGCTGTTAGTGATGAGGCCAGAGAGATAGGTGCTGTAAATACTGTGAAAGTTGAAAATGGGAGATTAATAGGCTTTAATACTGATTATGTGGGTTTTGAAGAATCACTTAAACCATTGCTTAAACCGCATCATAAAAAAGCGTTGATCTTAGGGACAGGCGGGGCTTCCAAAGCGATTAAATATGTATTGGAAAGACTTAAAATACAATATAGAGTAGTTTCCAGAAATCCATCAAAAGGGCAATTTTCTTACAATGATATTACAAAAAAAATTATAGAAGAGCATACCATCATCATTAATTGTACACCGCTTGGAACTTTCCCAAACATTGATAATTCTCCTGATATTCCGTATAAGTATCTTAATAACAATCACTTATTATACGATTTGATTTACAATCCGGCAAAAACTACTTTTTTAGCTGAAGGAGAGCGGAAAGGTGCTACGATTTTTAATGGACAAAAAATGCTGGAGTTACAAGCCGAAAAAGCTTGGGAAATCTGGAATTCATAAATAAAACACATTACACGCAACTATTCTCTCTTATTTGCATCATCATACTGAAAATACTTTTGTTTCATGTCGTTCCTATTTAGTATATTTAGGGACTTTTTACAATAGAGGAACCTTAAACATTTAAAAAATGTTAGACGAAAATAAAGACAATTTGAATGAAGAGCTTTCAGCTAATGAACAAGAAAACAACGCTGAAGAAATTAAAAAAATAACTGAAAAAACTGAGGAGGAAGCGCCGAAAGAGACCTCAAAAAAATCTGATGAATTTTCAGATCATAACGATATTCATGAAGATGATGAAGAGGAAGATGGTGGAGATGAAGATGAAGGAGAAGATTCTTCTGATAACACTGGTTATGGAAGTTTGTCGTTAGAGCAGCTTGTTTCAGAACTTCAACGTCTTTTAAAAAACGAGTCAATTCCTACCGTTAGAAATAAAGTTGAAAAGATACGATATGCTTTCAACGATAAATTTTCTGACATCCTTAAAGAGAAAAAAGAAGAATTTATTGAAGAAGGTGGAAACGAAATAGATTTCCATTATTCCAATCCTACAAAATCTGCATTTAACGATCTTCTTTTTGAATATAAAACTAAGCGAGAGTTATATTACAAGGCTATTGAAGAAGATCAAAAACAAAATCTTGAAAAACGATTAAAACTGATTGATGAGTTAAAAGATTTGATTGATAATGCCGAGCCTTCATCCATGTATGGGCAATTTAAAGAATTGCAAGAAAAGTGGAAAGGTATAGGAAAAATTCCGAGAACCAAATACAATGATACTTGGCGTACCTATCACCACCATGTAGAGCGTTTTTATGATTTGTTGCATTTGAGTAATGATTTTAGAGATCTCGATTTCAAACATAATTATGATGAAAAGCTCAAATTAGTTGAAAAAGCCGAAGCGTTGGTAGATGATAATGATTTGCCAAAAGCCTTTAAAGAGCTTCAGATTCTACATAAAATGTGGAAAGAAGATATTGGTCCTGTTGCCAGAGAGCATAGGGAAGAGGTTTGGGAGCGTTTTAGTGAAGCTACTAAAAAGATACATGAAAGAAGACATGAGCTTCAAAAGCAACTGGATGAACGATATGAAGAAAATGCTGTTAAGAAAAGAGAAATAATTGCCAAAATTGAGGCGCTGGTCAAAGATAGACAGAACGAATCGCATAAATATTGGCAAAAGAAAATTGACGAGCTGGAAAAACTACGTCAGGAGTTCTTTGCTATGGGCAGAGTGCCAAAAGCCATTAATGAAGATATTTGGCAAGAATTTAAAACTGCTACCAGAGACTTTAACAGAGTTAAGAATAACTTCTATAAAAATATAAAGAAAGATCAGCAGACAAATCTTGAAAAGAAAACAGCTTTGGTTGCCAAGGCAGAAGAATATAAAAACAGTGAGGACTGGGAAGTGGCGACTGATGTTATGAAACAAATTCAAGCTGAGTGGAAGACTATTGGGCATGTTCCTAGAAAATACTCTGACAAGATTTGGAAGCAATTCAAAGATGCATGTAATCATTTTTTTGACAGACTTCATAACGTTCAGGATGAAGCCAACAAAGAGCAGATAGATGCATTCAATAAAAAGAAAGAGTTATTGGAAAATCTTAAAAGTCAAGCTGATACTAACGAAACATTATCAATTGAAGTGATTGATGAATATGTTAAAGATTGGCAAAAGCTTGGTAGATTACCTCATAATATGAGTCATCTGGAAGGTAAGTTCAATAAAGTACTTCAAGGTCTATATTCTAAGCTAGATATGGGAGATAAAGAAATTGCCATGCTGAAATTTAAAAATATTATTGGCAATTATCTGGCTAGCAGAAATTACAGAAAAATTGATAATGAACAGCTATTTGTAAGAAAGAAAATTGACGAGATTACCAGAGAAATCCAACAATTAGAAAATAATATAAGTTTTATTTCCAATGCGGATGATGATAATCCTATCCTTAAAAATGTTCACAGAAACATTGATAATTATAACGATCAATTAGAAATTTGGAAACTAAAATTAGATTATCTGACTAATTTAGAATATTAAAAAAAGGCTTGCATTTGCAAGCCTTTTTTGATGAGATTTATTACCAACGAATAATGGCGCTGGCCCAAGTAAAGCCACTTCCAAAAGCAGCCAACACCACAAGGTCTCCTTCTTTAATTTTTCCTTGTTCCCAAGCTTCAGTCAAAGCAATAGGTATAGAGGCAGCAGTAGTATTACCATACTGCATAATATTGTTATAGATTTGATCATCCGTTAAAGCAAACTTTTTCTGTACAAATTGTGAGATCCTTAAATTTGCTTGGTGAGGTATGAGCATGTCTATATCTTCCTTTTTCAAATTATTGGTTAGTAAACCTTCCATAATTACTTCATTAAACCTGACAACAGCATTTTTAAATACAAACTGGCCATTCATGTAGGGTGTGTACGATATATCATCAGGGTCATTATCTTTTAAAATATCTGTTACCCAACGTTTTCCCATAGCTGGCGCAATAACGGTCAATTCTTCGGCAAATTCTCCTTGAGAATGGAGATGTGTTGATAGAATACCTTTTTTTGGGTTTTCTTCACGACTAAGGACAACTGCACCAGCACCATCACCAAAAATAACTGAAACACCACGCCCACGGGTGGTTTTATCCAATCCACGGGAATGAAGTTCCGAACCAATTACCAAAATGTTTTTGTACATACCTGTTTTGATATATTGATCAGCAACCGAAAGTGCATATACAAAGCCAGAGCATTGATTTCTTACATCCAACGCTCCAACTGTTTTAATGTCTAATATATGTTGAATTTGCACACCAGGACCAGGGAAATAATAATCAGGGCTAAGTGTAGCTAGTATTATAAAATCAATATCATCTTTATCAATTCCGGCACGTTCTATGGCAATTTTTGCCGCTTTTGCGCCCATAGTGGCAGTCGTATCGTCAGAACCTTCAGTTATCCATCTTCTTTCTTTAATACCAGTACGTTCTTGTACCCACTCGTCGCTGGTGTCCATTATCTTGGTAAGATCGTCATTGGTAACAATATTGTCCGGTACATAAAACCCCAGACCAATTATTTTGGAATTATACATTTTATATTTTTTAGGCAATAATAATTTCAAATATACAAATTTATTATGCTTAGAATAATAATTACTCAACTAATTGAAATCTAAATATTATGTTAAAGTTTCCAAATGAGGTAGATGGTTGTTTTTAATAATTCATACCTTTATTTTTTGTAATAATTTCACCTTTTATAACTCATTCAAAATGAAAAAAATACTACTCCTTTTGCTGGTTGCATTTAGTATTCCTGTTTTTTCTCAGGATAATGTAACGTATCAAAAACCCTCAGAAGAAATTTTAGAACTTGTTAATGCTCCATTGGCTCCTTCGGTGCTTATGGATGATAATGAACAGTACATGGTTTTATTGTACAGAGATGCTTTTAAAACCATTGCAGAGCTATCTGAAGACGAGCTACGATTAGGTGGTTTGAGGATCAACCCTAAAACTAATATTGGTAGTAGAACCAACTACTATAACAATATGAAAGTTAAGCTTATTAAAGACAAAGAATTAACTCAGGTTGAAGGTTTACCTACTGACCCTCGTATTGCTAATATAAACTGGTCTCCAGATCAAAAAACAATTGCTTTTACCAATACAACCAATACCGGAGTTGAAATTTGGTTGTTAGATGTTGCCACTGCTAAAGTTAAAAAACTAACAGAAGCCAATGTAAATGCTAATATGGGTGATGTAATTAATTGGTTTAGAGATGGTAGTGCTTTGTTAGTTAAATTTGTTCCTGAAAGCAGAAAAGCATTGATCAACACTGCAGAATCTGTGCCGGTTGGTCCTACAATTTCTACAAACGATGGCAAAAAAGCACAAAACAGAACATATCAGGATTTGTTGAAAAACAAAAATGATGAGTTCAATTTTGAACAACTGGCCACTGCTGATATTTACAAAGTTGGATTGGATGGCAAGCAAGAAAAATGGATGGGCAGCAACATGTTTACCAACATCAGTTTTTCGCCAAATGGTGAATATGTAATGATAACTACAGTTAAAAAACCATTTTCTTACTTGGTTCCTTATTACAGATTTCCTTCAGAAACAACTATTTACAGTAAAGATGGAAATAAAGTAGAAACCGTTTTAGAAGTTCCACTTATTGAAGACCTCCCTCAAGGTTTTATGGCAGAACGCAAAGGAAGAAGAAACCTTTCTTGGAGAGCTGATAAGCCATCAACTTTAATTTTTGCTGAGGTTTTAGACGGCGGAGATCCGGAAAATGGAGCAGAATACAGAGATGAAGTTTTTGCATTGGAAGCACCTTTTAACGGAACTCCTAAAAGTATCTTAAAAACTAAAAATAGATTTGCAGGCATAATTTGGGGGAATGATAATACGGCAATTGCTTATGATAGATGGTGGAATACTAGAAATATGAAGGCCTATGCTTTTGACCCTTCAAATGCAGATAAGGCTCCTGTTATAATTAGTGATAGAAATTACCAAGACAGATATAGCGATCCGGGAAGTTTTGTTACCCAAAGAAATGAATATGGCATCAATGTTCTGTCATTACAAAAGAACAATGCTTTCTTACTAGGTGATGGTTTTTCTGATAAAGGACAGTTTCCGTTTTTAGATAAAATGGATCTTACATCCTTGAAAAAGAGTAGATTGTACCAATCAACATATACTGATAAACTGGAGAACCTTATTGATTATAAAGCTGATAAAAATCAACTGTTAGTTAGAATTGAGTCCAAAAACGAATATCCTAACTATTATTTCAGAAGTTTAAAAAATAAAAAGCTAAAACAAGTTACTTCATTCCAAAATCCATTTGAAAGTATTCAAAACGTTCAAAAAGAAGTTGTTACCTATAAAAGAAATGATGGTTTGGAACTAACAGGAACACTTTATCTTCCTGTAGGATATGATAAGACTAAAAATGAAAAAAGACCTATGATACTTTGGGCATATCCAAGAGAATTTAAAGACAAATCCAGTGCTTCACAAAACACTCAGAATCCAAATGAATTTACGTATCCATATTGGGGATCACCTATTTATTGGGTGACTAAAGGTTATGTAGTATTAGATGATGCTGCTTTCCCAATTATTGGTGAAGGAGAAAAAGAACCAAATGATTCATTCAGACAGCAATTGGTAGCCAACGCTAAAGCTGCTATTGATGCCGTTGATGCTATGGGTTATATTGACAGGAGTAGAGTTGCAGTTGGTGGACACAGCTACGGAGCGTTTATGGTTGCTAACCTTTTATCACATTCAGATTTGTTTGCAGCGGGTATTGCCCGTAGCGGTGCTTATAACAGAACGTTGACTCCTTTCGGTTTCCAAAGTGAAGAACGTAATTATTGGGAAGCTCCTGAAGTATATTATACTATGTCACCATTTATGCATGCTGATAAAATGAAAACGCCATTGCTATTAATTCATGGCGAGGCTGATAACAATTCAGGAACGTACCCGATGCAAAGCGAGCGCTATTTTAATGCGCTAAAAGGGTTGGGTGCTACTGTAAGATTGGTGATGTTACCAAAAGAAAGCCACGGATATAGTGCAAAAGAAAGTATTTTACACTTGCTATGGGAACAAGACCAATGGCTTGAAAAGTATGTTAAGAACAAAGAAAAAGCATCAGAAGAAGGAACTAAATAATTAAAAAACCGCCGATTGGCGGTTTTTTAATGTCAGTTTGTCACATTTTTAGGATTGGCATTTTTATTGACATAAGTGATTCCGAAAAAATAAACCTAAAAATTAAAAAAGTATGGCAAAAGGAACCATTAATGTTTCAGTTGAGAATATTTTTCCATTAATAAAAAAGTTCTTATACTCAGATCATGAGATATTTTTAAGAGAGCTTATTTCAAATGCTACTGATGCTTCGCTAAAATTAAAACACTTAGCTAAATTGGGTGAAACCAAAGCTACTGTAGAAGACCTTAAAATTGAAGTTAAAGTTGATAAAAAAGGCAAAAAACTTCATGTAATAGATCGAGGTGTGGGGATGACCAAAGAAGAGGTTGAAAAATACATCAATGAAGTAGCTTTTTCTGGTGCTGAAGAATTTTTAGCAAAGTACAAAGATACTGCTAAAGATGCCGGAATTATTGGTCATTTCGGATTAGGTTTTTACTCTTCGTTTATGGTGGCCGATAAGGTTGAGATACTAACTAAGTCACATATTGAAGGCGAAGATGCTATGCATTGGAGTTGTGACGGCTCGCCGGAATTTACCTTAGAAAAGACTGATAAGAAGAAAGATGTTGGTACAGAGATTATTCTGCATATAGCAAAAGATTCTACTGAATTTTTAGAAGATCATAGAATTAGTGAATTGTTGTTGAAATACAACAAGTTTATGCCAATTCCAATAAAATTTGGAACCAGAGAAGAAACCTTGCCGTTGCCGGAAGATGCGGATAAAGATGCAAAACCTGAGAAAATTACGGTAGATAATATCATCAACAATCCAACACCGGCTTGGACCAAACAGCCATCTGATCTAAAAGATGAGGATTACAAATCTTTTTATAGAGAATTGTACCCTATGCAGTTTGAAGAGCCTTTATTTAATATCCATTTAAATGTGGATTATCCATTCAATTTAACGGGAATCTTATACTTCCCTAAACTTACAACTAATATCGATGTTAAGAAAGATAGGATTCAACTATATCAAAATCAGGTATTTATTACTGATAATGTTGAAGGGATTGTGCCTGACTTCTTGCAGATGCTTCGTGGTGTAATAGATTCACCTGATATTCCGTTGAACGTTTCACGTAGTTATTTACAGGCGGATGGCGCTGTTAAAAAAATAGCTACATATATCACTAAAAAAGTAGCTGACAAATTACAATCGCTTTTCAAAAATAACCGAGAGGAGTTTGAGAAAAAATGGAATGATATTAAAATAGTGATTGAATATGGTATGCTTACCGATGAGAAATTTTATGAAAAAGCTCAAAAGTTTGCTTTATTTCCAACGGTAGATGATAAATATTTTACGTTCGATGAACTAAAAGAAAAAGTAAAAGATCTGCAAACGGATAAAGACAATAATATAGTATTGTTGTACGCCAGCGATGCAAAGGAACAACACAGTTATATTGAAGAAGCCAAAAATAAAGGTTATGAAGTGCTGTTGTTAGATTCGCCAATCGTTTCACATTTAATACAAAAGTTTGAAGGTGATAATGCGGAGCTATCTGCTGATAAAAAACCTGTAAAGTTTGCACGTGTAGATTCTGATTTTATCGATAATCTGATCAAAAAAGATGAAGAGCAAATTTCAAAATTATCAGATGATGAAAAGAATAAATTGAAAGAGATCATTGAAGAAGTGGTGCCTAAAGAAACATATACGGTTCAGTTAGAAGCATTGGATTCAAATTCAAATCCGTTTGTTATTACAGTACCGGAATTTATGCGAAGAATGAAAGAAATGAGCCAAACAGGCGGCGGTGGATTTATGGGAATGAGCAATTTCCCTGAAATGTATAATCTGGTGGTAAATACCAATAATGACTTGATGCAGAAGATATTAAAGGCAAAAGGAAAAAAAGAAGAGTATATTAATCAAGCATTGGATTTGGCAAGGTTATCTCAAAACTTGTTAAAAGGTGAGGAACTCACAAAATTCATTAAACGTAGCTTTGAGTTGATGAAATAAAAATGATTAAACCGCTCAATGAGCGGTTTTTTTTACACCATATTGTTTGTTAAAATGCTTTTTTAGTAAGGTAATTTGTATTAAGAGTAAAGGAATCAATAATACAATTGCATAGGAAAAAGTTTCAGGAAAATTAATAGAAAATGTAAAGTCAAACGCAGATAAAATGTTATTAAAAATAGCTAGAATTTGATTTTGCTCTGATGTAGTTGATGCATTGCTTTTGTATAAATAGCTTACAATCAAAAGGATAGTAGAAAATATAAATATCCATCCTTTAGTTGAGATTATCGGAGTATACGAAATGCTACTTTGTTGTTTTTCAACAGCTATTTTTTGTAGTAACTGTTCTGTAAAATTTTCTGTAGGAGTTTTTAAAGGAACTTCCTTTATGACTTTTCTTAAAAAATCATCCAGTTGTTTATCTTCTTGTCCGCTCATAACGTTCTATAATTTCGGGTTCTAACTTTTCTCTTAAAATATCAGCGAGCTTTTTTCTGCACCTAAAAAGTTTCACTTTTGCATTGCTTATTGAAATGGACAATATTTTTGAAATTTCTTCTAAAGATAAATCTTCATAATAAAATAGTGTTATTAAAAAACTGTCCTCGCCGGGGAGCATCTGTAAACAGTTGCTAATTACTGCATTTCTTTCTTGCAGTTCCATTTTTTCTATAACTGAGTCAACATCATTCAATTTAAAAATGGCTTTATTGGATAATTCTGTTGTGCTGATGTTTTGTTTTATTTTTTTTAATCTGTCTAAACAAGTGTTATATGTTATTTTGTATAACCATGTTGAAAATTTAGAGTCGCCTTTAAATTTGCTTAAGTTTTTAAAAGCCTTAAGAAAACTGTCTTGAGCTACTTCTTCTGCCTCTTCATTATTTTTAAGCATTTGTATTACCAACGTATATACCAAATCTTTATATCGATTCACTAAATCACTATACAATTGAATATCTCCTTCAATTATTTTTAGTATAAGATCTTGATCGTTGATTTCTGTCATATATACATATGACTTCAAAGAAGAGAGTTCGGTTACAGTTTGATGAAAAAAATAATTATAAAAAGTTGTAACCATATCAAAAAACCTAACGTCTTAAGGATTAAAAGGTAATTAACAAATTAAAAATAAAAATTTATTATGGAACCTGTAATTGTATTTGTAAGTATTTTCTTATGTATTTTCGGTATTGCTTATTTATTCTTTTCAACACGAAACAAAGAGCGGATGGCTTTGATAGAAAAAGGTGCCGATGCCAGTATTTTTGTAAGAGGTAAAAGGGATTCTCCTGTATTAACATGGAAAGTGATAATTTTAAACATTGCCTTATTATTAACAGGCATAGGTACAGGAATAATTATTGGAGGTATTTTAACGTATAACTTTAATGTGCATGCAGAAATTGCAATGCCCGGAACTATATTTTTAATGGCAGGCATAGGATTGTTAGTTGGCTTTTTTATGACAAAAAAGATCGATCAATAATATATTAGTTAATTTTTGGAAAAGCCGCTCATTGAGCGGCTTTTTTATTTTTATATGTAAGCAACCATTTTATAAAACTTACATCATATAAAAAAGTAATAAATTTTTATTATGAAAAAGGTGCTGTTTCTAGTTATTAGTATAATAGTTTTAATTTCTTGTTCAGATGACAACAGTTTAAATGACTTAGAAATTACAGGAGTATTCTTACACCGAATACCTAATTGTGATAATTCTGGAAACCCTGAAGAAAATTGTTGGGAACAAGTTTGGTTTGGAGATAATATGAGAGCTACTTTATTGTATGGAGGTGCGGATTATGGAGTTAGTGTTGATGTTTTGAGGAAAGGAAACAAAATAGAATTTATTTATGAAAGTGGTGTAAAAGCAGAAGTTTCTTTCAAAATCATGAATGAAGATTCATTGATGCGTATTGAAGATAATGAAGTTTGGGATAAACTTATAGAGTGATCTTTTAATTTATTCCACCGGAAAATCAAAATAGGTATCAGGGTATGGTTCATTTTTCAATGTAAAATGCCACCATTCTTTTTCATACGAAACAAATCCGTGTTTTTCCATGCGGCGTTTTAACATTAAACGAATTGCTCGTTGATTTTTAGTAATGTTAGTATATTCTGTCCATGATCTTTTATCAAAGAAATCATAAGGGCCACCCAAGTCTAAAATATGTCCGGTTTTTAAAGAAACTATGGTAAGGTCAACTGTGCTGCCTCTACTGTGTCCAGATTTTTCGGCAATGTAACCTTCTTTAAACAAATCTTTTTTATCAATATTTGGATAGAACTCTTCTTTCATTTTAATGTCAGTAGAATCTTTAGACCAACGTATAAAATGATTAACAGCTCGTTGAGGTCTGTAAGCATCGAATATTAGTAATCCAAACCCTAATTTTTCAAATTCTTCCTGTACTTTTTTAAGTGCAACGGCGGCTTCCCTTGTTAAGATACATTTAGGCCTTTCATATCCGTCAATGGGTTCACCTACAAAGTTATTGGATGAATAATATCTGAGATCTGTTCTTAAATTAGGTATTAGGTCTTTAACATATACAAAGCCATCCGGCATGGTTTCCGGTTTATATTGTGCATTTCCTGCAAAAGAAAACAGTGCAGATACAACTAATATATAATATAGCTTTAAGGCTAAGCTTTTCATAACTTTAATTTTTAGGGTTATGTGTTTAACGATTAAAAATAAGATATATTTTACAGTTATAATAATTGAAGAGCAGTTGTTTAAATGCTTAAATGATTCTATCTTTAAGCAATGATTTAAAATTATGGATGAAAAACTGATCTCAAAGAAAAAACCTGCTTACCCTATACATAGTATGTTGTCAGATTATCTTACCATGTATGGAAGAAATATTAAAATCCCAATTTTTTATGAAGATTTGCTCAGGTACCAAGGAGCGGTAGAAATCTACGATGAAGAAGGCAATGACACTTTGTGGCTAAGTGTATACTTTGCTGAGCATGAAAGAGATGAAATTGAGCTGAGTTTAAAACGTATCTACACCATTTTACATGTTGACGGAAGTGATTCGGCCTTGCCCTATTTGAATATTGACAGTATAGACTACTGCACTTTTGGCAACTCAAAACCTTTCCGTATAAAGGTTAGGAATATTTTAAATGATAACTACCAGTTGCTTTATATAAAAAAGGCAGACGCTTCTAGAATTTATGGATTAGAACTGGAGCATATGCTTTCGCCAAATTATATTCACTTTTTAGTGTATAAAGATACGCTGATAGAAGAGCATATTTCCGGTATACCGGGAGATGTTTTTTTGGAAAAACATTTGGATGCTTGTTCAATTCAGGATAAGAAAGCATTGGCTAAAGAGTTTGTAAAATTTAACGAGCGTTGTTTTGTACGGCTGCTAGGTGATATGCGTTCGTACAATTATGTAATGGTCTTAACTCATGATTTTGACAGGATACAATACAGAATACGAGCCATAGATTTTGACCAGCAAAGTTTTGAAGGCAATTCTAAAGTTTATAAACCACAGTTTTTGAAAGAGAATAATAAATTAGTGGAAATGACTTCCAATATGCTTAGAGAAGAGTCTATAGAACAGTACAAAAGGGAAGAACGATCTTTATTGGCAAAACGTGCTACGAGTGAACAAGAGCGCCTCAATGACCTTCTTGATTGTATGAAAAATGACATTATTTCAACTCCAGAAAAAATGAAGCAGTTAAAAGACGAACTTTTTCAATTAACAAGCGATGTTAATTTTAAAAAGTCTAAAAGTATGGGAGATATCTTAAGCAGCGCCCTCGATTTTATTATCAGAAATTACAAGAATGTAAACCCGTATATTATCCGTTAACTAAAAATATCGTTTAATAATTTTGCCAAACGAATACCTCCTTTTTGAAGTTGCGATCTTAGCATTGCAAAATGATTGTAATTGTATTCATACCTAAGGTTTTCGCCAACTTCTACTGATTCATAAGCTATTTTAGAGAATTTATGAGTATCATGTACCCAATCAACAACACTGCCTTGTTGTATAACTTTTATTTGCTCTTTAGAGAGGTGCTGAGCATTATCTGCCAACTCATCATAGCTCATGTTCCATTCTTCTATCATATTCTCATCCCAAACCCTATGTAAATTAGTGCCTTTTCCAAACCACTGAACCTGAATGGTATTTCCGCCTTTGTCTTCAACCCTTCCAATATGCATTGGTTGATGAAGATCACCTACTAAATGCACTAACATTTTTAGATGAAAGACTTTATCTTCATCAGAATTTTTTTGATCTTTTAATACTTCAATACATTTGTTGATACCTGTTACTAAATCGCCTTTTGGGTTTTTCTCAGAGGCTTCGTAATTAGAATCTAAAGGCATATTAATGTAGTGCCATGTGTAGAAACTATCATATTTTCTATCAGATTTTATTTCATCACCATACGTGGAAACAAACGCCAAACTTTCTCCGTTAAGTAGTTTATCAATAGCCTTGTGAGCTTTTTTGGTCAAATGTTTTTCGGCTATTTCTCCGGTAGTTCTGTGTCCGGTTGGCCCCCAAACAGGACTGGCATTGGCATTAAAAAGAATAAAAAGTGTAATGAATATGGTTATGATGCTAGTACGTTTCATATTGTGGTTTATTTTTCCGCTAAGTTAAAAATAACTTTGTCAAAAGTTTTGAAAAAAACGAATTTAATCTCACCTTTAATCACCTAAAAAAGTATAAGTAATGAAAACTATACTATTATTTTTCATCACATTATGGAATGTGACTGTTATTTTTTCTCAAAATGAAATAATTGGTGAAGAACTCAGCATACCTTCAAAGAAAATGGATGTTAAAGGAACATTTCTGATTCCTCAGAATTTTTCAAAAGGGAAAATAGTAATACTTATACCGGGTTCTGGCCCAACAGACAGAAATGGAAACCAACCCGGCTTTACAAATAATTCATTAAAATTATTGGCAGAAGCTTTGTATAAGAACAATATAGCATCATTTAGGTATGACAAAAGTGTTTTGCAAATTATTAAGAATAAAGATTTTAAGGAAGAAGATATTTCCTTTAATGATTTTATTGATGATGCAGTTTCGGTAGTTAAGTACTTTAAAAATGATGAACGGTTTTCTAGTATTATAATTGCTGGGCATAGTCAAGGTAGTTTAGTAGGAATGATAGCAGCAACAGGTGCCGATGCTTTTATTTCTTTAGCCGGAGCAGGTAGATCAATAGATTTAGTATTTCAAGAGCAATTACTTAACCAAGCACCTGCCTTGAAAGATGATATTACCAAAACCTTAGATTCTTTAAGAGTAGGTAAAATTGACAAGAATTACAATAAGTTGTTAAGTGCTATTTTTAGAGAGTCTGTTCAACCTTTTTTAATTTCATGGATAAAATATGATCCTCAAGTAGAGATACAAAAATTAACCATCCCTGTATTAATCGTTAATGGAACCAAAGATATACAGGTAAAAGTTGAAGATGCTGAGTTGTTACATAAAAATGCTAAATTTTCTAAACTGGTCATTGTTGAAAATATGAATCATGTTCTGAAAGAAATTGACGGAGGCATAAATGAAAATATGTCATCTTATAATAAACCCGAGTTGCCACTTTCAACACAATTAGTAGATGAAATGATTGCTTTTATTTTATCAATAAAGTAAGGTTAAAATTATATATTTGGAAGAATTTTAATCAATCCGAATGAAACGCAACATCCCTTACTTAGTTTTTATAGTTGTTTTTTTGTTTTATGTAAGTGGTTTTTCGCAAACAAAATCTCCTGATGATTTTTTAGGCTATGAGCTTGGGAGCAGGTTTACACAACATTATAAAGTCATTGAATATTTTGGGTATGTGGCAAATAATAACAGTAATGTTTCATTGTTACAATATGGCGAGACCTATGAAAATAGGCCTCTCTATCTGTCTTTTATTACCTCTCCAGAAAACTTTTCAAAATTAGAATCTCTAAGAGAGAATCATTTAAAAGCTGCAGGTTTGGTAGAAGGTAGCTCTAATGAAGATATAGCCATAGTTTGGTTAAGTTATAATGTGCATGGTAATGAAGCGGTGAGTACAGAAGCTGCTATGAAAACATTATTTGCCTTGGTTGACCCTGATAATCAAGAAACTAAGAAATGGTTAGAAAATACCATTGTTATTATCGATCCATGTATCAATCCTGATGGTAGAGAAAGGTATGTAAATTGGTACAATCAATATGTAAACTCACCATACAATATAAATCCAGATTCCAAAGAACATCATGAGCCATGGCCTGGTGGCAGAGCTAACCATTATTTGTTTGATCTGAACAGAGACTGGGCTTGGTTATCACAAATTGAATCACAAAAAAGACTAGTCCAGTATAATAAATGGATGCCAAATGTTCATGTAGATTTTCATGAGCAAGGTGTGGATGAGCCTTATTATTTTGCGCCTGCTGCAGAACCTTATCATGAAATTATTACTGATTTTCAACGTGATTTTCAAGTAACTATTGGTAAAAATCATGCAAAATATTTTGACAAGAATGGTTGGTTATACTTTACCAAGGAGTATTTTGACCTTCTGTATCCAAGTTATGGTGATACATATCCAACTTACAACGGCGCTGTAGGAATGACATATGAGCAAGGTGGTAGCGGTAGGGCAGGACTGGGAATTAAAACTTCTGATGAAGATATATTAACCTTAAAGGATAGGATAGCACATCATTACACCACAGGGTTGTCAACTATCGAAATATCATCGCTAAATGCAGAAAAACTAAAAAAAGAATTTGCCGATTATTTTTCGAAAGCTAAAAATAGTCCAAAAGGAATCTATAAAAGTTATGTAGTTAGCAGTTCTAATGATATTGATAAAATTGAAAGCCTAAAAAAATTGTTAGATAACCATAAAATTGAATATGGTTTGGCTTCAGATGTTAAAGTTCAAAAAGGCTTTAGTTATAAAGATAATACTACTAAAAATGTACAATTATCTAAAAATGATTTAGTTATAAACACAAATCAGCCTAAATCAAATTTGATAAAGGCATTATTTGAACCTCAAGCAAAATTGAGTGACTCTATAACCTATGATATCACTGCATGGTCACTTCCTTACAGCAGAGCTTTGGAAGCGTATGCATTGGCAAATACCATCCCAACAACAAAGGATGAAACTGTTTTGAAAGGAACTTTTACAGGCGTTGAAAAACCCTATGCGTACCTCTCTAAATGGAGTAGTATTAATGATGTTTCTTTCCTTTCGTATTTACTGAAAAATAATATCAAAGTAAGATTTTCACAACAACCATTTTCTGTTGATGGTAAAAATTTTGAAGCCGGAACATTGGTCATCACTAGAAAAGGAAACGAAAAACTAGGAGATAATTTTGATAAGATAGTAAAGGATGCTTCCGAAAAATTTAAGAGAAATATCCATGGAGCATCTACAGGAATGGTTACTAGCGGTAAAGATTTTGGTTCTGACAGGGTTTCATATTTAAAAGCCCCTAAAGTAGCATTGTTGTCCGGCAAGGGAGTGTCTTCACTCAATTTTGGAGAAATTTGGCATTTCTTTGAACAACAAATACAGTATCCTGTAACAGTTTTAGATACTGATTATTTTAATAGGATTGACCTGAGAAATTATGATGTATTGATCCTTCCGGAAGGATATTACGGAAATGTGTTGGGCAAAGAGAAACTCTCTGAAGTAAAAGAATGGATTCAAAATGGAGGCAGGTTGATAGCAATTGACAGTGCTTTAGACCTTTTTGCTGATAGCGAAGATTTTGATCTTTCCAGATTTAAAAATGATGATGAAAAAAAGGCTAGGGAAGAGGACGAAAAGAAATTAAAAGAAAAGTTAGAATTGGAAGCCTATGATAATCTTGAAAGGAGGTATATCTCCAATTTAATTACAGGAAGCATTTTTAAAGCAACTATGGATAACACCAATCCATTGGGTTTTGGTTTTGATAATTACTATCATACATTACGGTTAAGCAGTAATAAGTATGCTTATTTAAAGAATGGACAAAACGTAAGTGTTATTAAAAGTTCCAAAGACCTTGTAAGTGGTTTTGCAGGGGCTAATGCACTGAAGAATACTGAAAACTCTTTGGTGTTCGGAGTAGAGTCTGTTGGTAGAGGAGAAATTGTTTATTTAGTTGATAACCCTATGTTTAGGAGCTTTTGGGAAAACGGAAAATTAATATTTAGTAACGCCGTATTTATGGTCGGCCAATAAAATTTTTAACATGCAAGATACCACCCCCTTTTTTACTGATGATACTATTGTTTTTGGATTACTAATGCTTTTGTTGGGCTTTGTGTTCTACACATCGTCTATAAAAGAAGGCTTTTGGGCAAAGTTCTACAATGTTGTTCCGGCACTTTTTTTGGCTTATATGTTGCCTGCCGTACTAACATCTTTCGGTTTGATTGCCCCTGAATGGCAAACGGTAAGTGAAGCTGGTGAAGTAACCAAACATGAAACAAAATTATACTTTATGTCTAGCCGATATTTGTTACCGGCGGCGCTTGTCTTGATGACACTCAGTATTGATTTAAAAGCAGTTTTTAACTTAGGTTGGAAAGCATTGGCTATGTTCTTTACTGGAACTATCGGTATTATTATTGGTGGGCCTATAGCCATTCTTATAGTTTCGGCAATTCATCCAGAAACGGTTGGTGGAGTAGGACCTGATGCCGTTTGGCGTGGGTTGGCAACCTTGGCAGGAAGCTGGATTGGTGGAGGTGCCAATCAGAATGCCATGTTAATAGTATATGAATACAATCAGGCTAAATACGGACCAATGGTTTTTGTAGATATACTGGTGGCTAATATTTGGATGGCAATTATTCTTATTGGTATTGGAAAATCGGTTAAAATTGATAAATGGTTAAAAGCTGATAATTCTGCCGTTGAAAGCCTTAAAGAAAAGGTATCCAGTTATGCTAAGAAAGTTGAACGTAACCCTACATTAAGTGATTTGATGATCATAGCAGCTATCGCTTTTGGTACGGTTAGTATTTCGCACTTTTTTGCAAATCATTTAGCAGAGTTTTTTGAAAGTATTGTTAGCGGTATAGAAAATGTAAAAGTCCGTAATATTTTTACCTTCCTCGATTCGCAATTCTTTTGGATGATAAGTATTGCTACACTTATAGCTATTTTATTATCATTCACAAAGTTTAAGGCCTACGAAGGTGCCGGAGCCAGTAAAATTGGAAGTGTTTTTATTTATGTTTTAGTGGCAACTATAGGTATGAAAATAGACATCAGTCAAATGCTTGATAATATAGGGTTGGTTGTTGTAGGTATGATTTGGATGGCCATTCATGCTGGGTTGTTGATCCTAGTTGCAAAATTGATAAAGGCACCATATTTCTTTTTGGCCGTAGGTAGTCAGGCAAATGTAGGTGG
>JAGQYU010000009.1:0-143 GCA_020435885.1 Flavobacteriaceae bacterium | reverse complement strand
GTAGGTGTTTTATTAGCTGTTTTTGGTTATGCTGTTGGAACTGTGGGTGCAATAGTTTGCGCTACTTTAATGCAGATAGTTGCTCCTTAAAATTGAAAAATAGCTATATTCGCATCCTCAAAATAGTATATGAAAAAAATAAT
>JAGQYU010000349.1 GCA_020435885.1 Flavobacteriaceae bacterium | reverse complement strand
TACGATTTTCTTCATCTGTTGAATATTTTGTATAAAACTATAAAATAACATTGAAAAAATCAGGTAAACTTAAAAATTACTTATACAGGTTTTTCGTTTATTTTTGCAATTGATTATGATAACACAAGAAAACATAAAAGACATTACTGTAAGAGTAGAAAAGCTAAGGAAATATCTGAATATAGACCAAAAGCTTATTGAAATTACCAATGAAGAAGAAAAAGCGGCTGACCCTAAGTTTTGGAACGACCAGAAAAAAGCTGAAACCTTGATGCGATCCTTACGTTCTAAAAAGAAATGGGTGGAAGATTATAATGAATTACAAACCCATAGTGAAGATTTACAGGTTTTGTATGATTTTTACAAAGAAGGCGAAGCTACTGAAGAAGAACTGAGCAAAAGTTACGAAACTACTTCCGAACTACTTGATGATCTGGAGTTTATGAATATGCTTTCTGACGAAGGCGATGACCTGAGTGCTGTATTGCAAATCACGGCCGGGGCCGGGGGTACAGAAAGTTGCGATTGGGCTTCTATGTTGATGCGTATGTACCTGATGTGGAGTGAAAAGCACGGTTATAAAGTAACCGAACTGAACTATCAGGAAGGTGACGTGGCGGGTATTAAAACGGTAACACTTGAAATTGAAGGCGAATATGCTTTTGGTTACCTGAAAGGTGAAAATGGTGTACACAGATTGGTACGTATTTCTCCGTTTGACAGTAATGCCAAGCGACATACATCGTTTGCTTCGGTATATGTATATCCATTAGCGGATGATAGCATTGAAATTGAGATAAATCCGGCAGATATTTCGTGGGATTTTGCACGTTCAAGTGGTGCCGGAGGGCAAAACGTGAATAAAGTGGAGACTAAGGCTATCCTTACCCACCATCCTACGGGTATTGTAATCCACAATTCCGAAACACGTTCTCAATTGGAAAATCGTGAAAAAGCGATGCTGATGTTAAAATCGCAACTCTACGAGTTAGAACTCCAAAAACAACGTGAAAAACGTAATGAAATTGAGGCTAACAAACTAAAAATTGATTTTGGCTCTCAAATTCGCAACTATGTGATGCATCCATACAAATTAGTAAAAGACGTGCGTACTGGTTTTGAAACCGGTAATGTGGATGCTGTAATGGATGGCGATTTGGATGGTTTTTTAAAAGCATTTTTAATGGGAGTGAAAAGAAAACAAACAACAATCTATGAGTAAAGTAAACACAATTATCTTCGACCTTGGCGGCGTTTTAATTGACTGGAACCCTAAATATCTATATCGAAAAGTTTTTGACACAGAAGAACAAATTGATTGGTTCTTAAATAACATTTGTACTATGGAATGGAATGTAGAGCAAGATGCAGGTAGAACTTTCAATAAAGCAACTCAACATCTTGTTAATCAATATCCTGAACACGAAAAAGAAATTAGGATTTTCTATGACAGATGGACTGAAATGCTAGGTGGAGAAATTAAAGATAGTGTTGCTCTTTTACAACAGTTAAAGCAATTGAACAGCCATTCTTTATACGCTTTGACCAACTGGAGTGCAGAAGCTTTTCCGGTAGCACGCCAACGTTTTGACTTTTTACAATTGTTTGAAGGCATAGTGGTTTCCGGTGAGGAAAATACCCGAAAACCATTCAAGGATATTTATGAAATTATCATAGATCGCTACCAATTAATCCCTCAAAAAAGTGTTTTTATTGATGATAATTTTGAAAATGTAGTAGGCGCCAAAGCAGTGGGTATGCATGGCATCCATTTTAAAAATAGTCAGCAATTAATAAATGAGTTGAATTACCTAGGTGTAAAATTATAGATTTCTTACCTCAAAAAATAAGGCTCTAAATTACTAAACCTATAAATGTCTTGTCATTTCGAATGTATGTGAGAAATCTCACTGTAAAGAATCTTTCAATTCACTTTTTAAAATTCCGTATTCTATCTTCAATCGTTTAATACCCCATTTTTTTGCTTTTTTAACATCCGTACCCATATACACATCAATCTGGTTTCTCTTACGGCTATGCATCTTGTCTTTCACCACAAAAATACTATCTAACCCTTTAATTTTAACCGGAGTATTGTATTTTAAACCTAATTTTAAAAGATCATTAGAAACTGCTATTACTTTCATTCCATGTTGCAAAGTGTCGCCCCATGCTGCTACAAACGGATGCCCGTCAGTTTGGTATTTTGTTGAATTATAAGCAGTTACCTTAACTGTAAGTTCTTTCCAAACATAAGGAT
>JAGQYU010000348.1 GCA_020435885.1 Flavobacteriaceae bacterium | reverse complement strand
TTGATCTTTGAAGATGTTCAGAAAGATAAGTATAACGAAGTGAAAGAATATTTTCTTGAACTCGCAAAAAAAATAACCGAAAAACTAAATGCTATTGGCTATGAATATTGCCCTGCCGATATGATGGGCAGTAACCCTAAATGGTGCTTATCACTTTCAGAGTGGAAAAAACAATTCAATAACTGGATTACCAAACCGGATGAAGATAAAATATTGCTCAGTACTATTTTCTTTGATTTTAACTTGGTGTATGGTTCTAAAGAGCTTTCTGATGAATTGGCCGAAAGTATTTTTAGATCGATAGGCTCTTATGAAATATTTTTAAACTTTTTAGGACTCAATGCGTTGAAGAATCCGCCACCTTTAAGTTTCTTTAGGCAATTCTTGGTAGAACACAGCGGCGAACATAAAGATCAGTTTGATATCAAAGCCAGGGCATTGATGCCTTTGGTGGATGCGGCTCGTCTGTTGATCCTTTCACATAGTATTAAAGATTTTAATAATACGATTCTTCGCTATGAAAAACTGATGCAGCTTGAGCCTCAGAACAAAGATCTGTTCGAATCATGTATCAGCGCTTTTAAAGTATTGCTTCGTTTCAGAACAGAACAGGGGCTAAAAAATAACGATTCCGGCAGATTTATAGACCTTCAATCGCTTAATAAATCAGACAGGTTAAAACTAAAAGGTGCCTTTAAACCTATTAAAGATATTCAAGAGCTTATTCAGGTTCGTTTCAATCTTTCGCAAATGATGTAATATGCTCAACTGGTTTAAAAAAAATAAGTATCCTGATTTTTGGAAAGAATATCTCCTTCACTTTAAGGAAAAACAACCAACCGCACTTAAAGATATCCGTTTTGTGATTTTTGATACGGAAACTACGGGTTTGAATATTACCGATGACAGAATTCTATCAATTGGTGCTGTTGCAGTTAAAAATAATATAATTGACATTGCCGATAGCTTTGAAATGTATCTAAAACAGAATAAGTTTGATGCTTCTACGGTTGAAATTCACGGTATTTTAAAAGAAGGAAATATTGTAAAAGTTGATGAAGAGTTTGCTGTAAAAGAGTTTTTGAAGTTTATTAAAAATTCAGTTTTAGTGGCACACCATGCAGCTTTTGATATAGCTATGATAAATGAAGCATTAAAAAGGATTGGTTTGCCAAAACTGAAAAATAGGTCAGTTGATACAGGTGTTATTTTTAAAATGACAGAGCTTCATAAAAATGGCAACATGCATTATGGTTTGGATGAACTCTGCAAAATATTTGCTATAAAACAGCATGATAGGCACACAGCCTCCGGTGACGCTTATATAACAGCACTAATTTTTTTAAAGATACTATCCAATTTATCAAAAAGAAGAAAAGTATTGATAGGCGATCTGTTTGTGAGCCCCGAAAGAAGGGGATTATTGTAACTATAATAAATTAGCAAGAAAAGCTATTTTTAACAAAAGTAAAGATTCTAATATGGGTATATTTATACCACTTTTAAAATAATCTCTTATGAATAATAAGTATAAATTAAATGTCAACAAAACCTTTGAAGTTAATCTTTCCGAAGAAGATGTCCAGCAACTGAACGCTGTTAAAACTTCTGAAGATTCCTATCATGTTTTAAACGATAACAAATCGTATCAAACAGTTGTAACCCAATCAGATTTTTTGCAAAAAAAATATACGGTAAAAGTAAATAGCACGGAATACGAAGTTACTATTGCTGATGAATTAGACCAACTTATAAAAGAGATGGGTTTTTCGGTTGGTTCTTCCAAACATGTAAACTCCATAAAAGCGCCAATGCCTGGGCTTATCTTAGATATACATGTAAAAGCAGGAGATAGTGTTAAAGAAGATGACGCTCTTTTGATCTTAGAGGCCATGAAAATGGAAAACGTAATTGTATCGCCTAGAGATGGCCTTATTAAATCAGTTTCAGTAACTAAAGGAGCAGCCATAGATAAAGGCCAATTATTAATTGAATTTGAATAAATATCCATTATGAAAAAAATATTAGTAGCTAACAGAGGCGAAATAGCCATCAGAGTTATGAAAACAGCTAAAAAGATGGGTATTAAAACAGTAGCTGTGTACTCTGAAGTTGATAGAAATGCACCTCACGTAAAATTTGCAGATGAAGCAGTTTGTATTGGTGAAGCACCTTCAAATAAATCGTATTTGTTGGGAAATAAAATAATCGAAGTAGCTAAAAAACTAGATGTTGATGGTATTCATCCCGGTTATGGTTTTTTAAGTGAAAATGCTGATTTTG
>JAGQYU010000072.1:8929-9265 GCA_020435885.1 Flavobacteriaceae bacterium | reverse complement strand
CCAAGGGTATTATACTTTTCAATAATGGCAGTTTTCATGCCTAATTGCGCACAACGGATTGCCGCCACATATCCTCCGGGGCCTGAGCCTATTACAGCTACATCATATATGTTCATACTATTTTTTTAAGTTTAGTGATGCAAAAATAGGAATAATATGTTTATTAAAAGCCCCTTACTGTTTTAATAGATTTGCGATTAATTTTAAATAGTCCAGACCAATTAAATACGAAGTCTAAAGTTTAGAAAAAATATATACACCATAAATACAAGAAAAAGGATAATGAAGAATATCCACAGAAACCTGATAATATATTTTTCATCTTTTTTCAATGGT
>JAGQYU010000072.1:0-8858 GCA_020435885.1 Flavobacteriaceae bacterium | reverse complement strand
TTATTTATAAAATATTTGCGTAAAATAATACCTTCCGGAATGATCACTTCTTATAGCAATACCTGTATGTGTAAAATCTCCTTCTACATTTACCTTTAGCCAATTGGCAGTTAAACAGGCATTCATAGCTTCTTCAACATTAATTTCAACTACCATATTTTCAGCAACTTCTTCAGCGTTTTCTTTCTGCTCAAGTACTTCCAAGCGGTCAATAAAGTTATCACTGCTAACAGCATTTTGTGAAATCATATACACAGTATGTTCTTCAGCTAATCTATCGGCAGTTGCATTTCTGATCAGTAAGGGTTTACCAACATTCAACCTATGATCGTTTATCATTTGAATAAGCTGGTTGGTCATAGCAATTTCGTCATCTAAATTTGATTTGTAGGTGTTATCTTTTGTCCATGACGAAAGTAAGATCATTAAGGGGAGTGTCAAGAGTGCTATTATCTTTCTACTCATAATAAAATAATTTAGTGTATATAATAACTCAATTATATAACAATTATTATCCTAAAAGTCCTAAAATTATTTTAGTAAACCGGCCCTTTTTAATAGTGCTTTATTGTTTGGTTCTTTTCCGCGAAAGCGTTTATACAGTTCCATAGGTTTTTCTGTGCCTCCTTTTGAAAGAATATTTTCTTTGAATTTATCTGATGTTTCTTTGTTGAATATTCCGTTTTCTTTGAAATATTCGAAAGCATCAGCATCTAGAACTTCTGCCCATTTGTAGCTGTAATATCCACTAGAATAGCCTCCTTGAAAGATGTGTGAGAACGAAGTGCTCATGCAGTTTTCAGCAACGTCTGGATATTGCTGTGTGTCGGCAAATGCCTCTAATTCAAATGCTTTTACATTGTTAATGTTGCTTGGGTCTGCTCCATGCCACCCCATATCTAACAATCCAAAACTTACTTGTCGTAATGTTTGCATGCCTTCCAAAAAGTTAGCAGATTCTTTTATTTTTTCTACCATTTCCATGGGAATAGGCTCATTGGTTTTATAATGTTTTGCAAAGAGGTCTAACGCATCTTTTTCATAACACCAATTTTCCATAAGCTGGCTAGGCAATTCAACAAAATCCCAATATACGCTCGTTCCTGAAAGGCTAGGATAGGTAGTATTTGCCAACATTCCATGAAGTGCATGCCCAAATTCGTGGAATAGCGTAGTAACTTCATCAAAGGTCAGTAGAGAAGGTTTGGTTTCTGTTGGACGAGTAAAATTACAAACGATTGATACATGCGGCCTTGAATTTTCACCACCTTTCTTCCATTGATCTTTGTAAGATGTCATCCATGCACCATTGCGTTTTCCCTTACGGGGAAAGAAATCCGCATAGAAAACAGCTATAAAATTATTATTAGTATCTGTTACTTCATATGTTTTAACTTCAGGATGGTATTTGTCAATATCAGTAACTTCCGTAAAGTTTAAATCGAATAATTTCTTGGCAACTGTAAAAACTCCATCAATAACATTTTCCAGCTTAAAATAGGGTTTCAATGCCTCCTGATCTAAATTGAACAATTCTTTTTTCAATTTTTCAGAGTAATAAGCACCATCCCACTTTTGAAGCTGTGCTACACTATCTTTTTTTGCAATAGCTTTTAGTTGAGCAAATTCTCTATCGGCTGCCGGTGCTGCTTTTTCAAGCAGGTCATTTAAAAAAGTTTTGACTTTTTCGGGAGTTTCTGCCATACGTTCTTGTAATACAAAATGAGCATGTGTTTTGTAACCTAATAGATTAGCCCTTTGATGGCGAAGGTTTGCAATCTCCAATACAATTTGTTGATTATCATATTTATTATTCTGAAAGGCCTTAGCACCAAATGCTTTGGATAATTTTTCTCTTAGGTGCCTATCCTCAACATAGGTCATAAAAGGGATGTAGCTGGGATAATCCAAGGTGATAATCCAACCATCTTTGCCTTTTTCTTTAGCTAATGATCTGGCAGCTTCTTTAGCACCTTCTGGCAATCCTTTTAATTCGCTTTCGTTTGTGATGTGCAGTTCAAAAGCATTGGTTTCAGCCAATACATTTTCGCCAAATTGCAACGAAAGTTTGGCTAATTTTTTATCAATTTCACGGAGTTTGTTTTTATCTTCATCATTCAAATTAGCACCATTGCGTACAAAACTTCTGTATTTTTTAGTCAGAAGCATGTTTTGTTCAGGGGTTAAACTCATTTCATCTTTAATATCATAGATCATCTGAACTCTCTTGAATAATTCTTTATTTAGACGAATATCATTCGAAAATTCAGATAACAAAGGCGAAACTTCCTGAGCTATTTTTTGGATTTCTTCATTGGTTTCGGCTGAGTTGAGGTTAAAGAAAACAGAGGATAGTCTGTCTAAGGTTTCACCTGAAAATTCCAACGCTTCAATGGTGTTCTCAAAAGTTGGTACATTGGGATTGTTTACAATGGCATCAATTTCCGCTTTAGCCATTTTAATAGCTTCTTTAAAAGCAGGCTCAAAGTGTTCATTTTTAATTTTTGAGAACGGAGCTGTTGTATATTTAGTGTTGAATTTTTGTAATAGTGGATTCATATATTTTTGAAAATATATTTAAAGTTAGTGAGTAAAAAGTAGTTTACTTCTTCAAATCATTTGAAGCTTTTAATACTTTCTCTTTTAAAGATTCTTTGTAATTTATAATGGTCTGTTGAATATTTTTATCAGAACTGCCAATAATTTGGGCAGCTAAAATTCCTGCATTTTGTGCGCCGTCCAAAGCAACAGTAGCAACAGGTACACCTCCAGGCATTTGTAAAATGGACAATACAGAATCCCAACCATCAATTGAGTTTCTAGATTTTACGGGAACACCAATAACTGGTAATGGGCTTAATGAAGCTACCATCCCGGGCAAATGAGCGGCACCTCCGGCACCAGCAATAATTACCGAAATTCCGCGTAAGTGCGCATTTTTTGCGTAGTCAACCATTTTTTCAGGAGTACGGTGGGCTGAAACAATATCAACTTCAGTTTCTATATTAAAATCATGTAAAATGCTTATTGCCTCCTGCATTACAGGCATATCAGAATTGCTGCCCATTATAATACCTACTTTAGCCATGGTTATTGTTGTAATTTTAGTTTATTCAAAAATCAGTTGTAGCGAATATAAAGAAATATTGTATTTTTATTGACCAAAGATACTATAAAAAGCTAAGTATATAAACCAAAGAAATTAAAGATGTTCCCCCTTTTCAATACAGTTGTTTCTTGGTTTTTAAAGAAGAGAAAACACCAAATAGAACTTTTCTTAAAGTATCCCATTGATGTACAACGTGAGTTACTGATGCGCCTTTTAGAAACTGCTAAAAATACGGTTGTTGGTAAGCAATACGATTTTAAAACTATTTATGATTATAAGACTTTTGCCGAGCGTATTCCTATAAATCAATACGAAACTATTGAACCGATGATTGAGCGTACCAGAAAGGGTGAACAAAACCTTTTTTGGCCATCAAACATTCAGTGGTTTGCAAAAAGTAGCGGTACTACCAATGCCAAAAGTAAGTTCATTCCCGTAAGTGATGAGGCCTTGGAAGATTGCCACATGAAAGCAGGCAAGGATATGTTGTGTTTGTATATCAACAATAATGAAGACGCAGGTTTGTTTAACGGAAAAGGGCTTCGTCTTGGTGGAAGCAGTGCTATTTATGAAGATAACAACACATATTTTGGAGACCTATCGGCAATTATTATTGAAAACATGCCGTTTTGGGCAGATTTTAGTAGTGCACCAAAAACAGAAGTAGCTCTGATGAGTGAGTGGGAAACTAAAATGGCAGCTATTGTAAATGAAACTATTGACGAAAATATTACCAGTTTGGTAGGCGTTCCTTCGTGGATGTTGGTATTGCTCAATGCTATCTTAGAAAAGACAGGCAAGAAGCATATACATGAAGTTTGGCCTAATCTGGAAGTATATTTTCATGGGGGGATCAATTTTAATCCATATAGAGATCAGTATAAAAGATTACTTCCAAAAAGTGGTTTCAGATATTATGAAACGTACAATGCTTCGGAAGGTTTTTTTGCCATTCAGGATATAAATAATTCCAGTGATTTATTGTTGATGTTAGATTACGGAATTTTCTATGAATTTATTCCGATGGATCAATTTCAAGGCGAAGATTCTGTTGCTATTCCTTTAGAAGAAGTAGAACTAAATAAAAACTACGCCATTGTAATTACCACAAACTCTGGGTTGTGGAGGTATTTGATTGGTGATACAGTAAAATTTGTGTCGTTAAAACCATATAGGATACGAATTACAGGCAGAACCAAACATTTTATCAATGCTTTTGGCGAGGAGCTTATTATTGAAAATACTGAAGAAGCTTTGAAAAGAGTGTGTAAAAAAACCAAAGCTCAAATCAAAGAATACACAGTGGCACCTATTTTTATGGATGGGAAGTCTAAAGGAGGCCATGAGTGGATCATAGAGTTTAAAGAGTATCCGGAAAGTATAGATTATTTTACTGAATTGTTGGACAATGCTTTAAAATCGATAAATTCTGATTACGAAGCAAAACGATATCATGATATGACACTCACCATGCCCAAAGTGCATGTTGCCGAAGAAGGATTGTTCTATAACTGGCTAAAACAAAAAGGTAAATTAGGAGGGCAACATAAAGTACCAAGGCTTTCAAATAATCGAGAATTTATTGAAGAATTGATGGCGTTAAAGGCAAAAGCGTAATTTATTTTTTCCTTTCAATCACGTAATTTACCATAGTAACTAAGGACTCTTTGTAAGGAGAGTTGGGGTAAACGTTTAGAATTTCTAATGCCTTGTTTTGATATTCTTTCATCTTTTTTGTGGTGTATTCAATACCACCGCTTTCCTTTACAAAAGCAATCACTTCTTTAACTCTGCCTTTATCTTTATTATATTTTTTTACAGAATTTATCAGCCACTTCTTCTTGTCCTCAGAGCAATTATTTAAAGTATAGATTAGCGGAAGTGTCATTTTTTGCTCTTTAATATCTATACCTGTAGGCTTACCAATTTTTTCGTCAGTATAATCAAAAAGGTCATCTTTCATCTGAAAAGCAGTACCGATAATTTCACCAAAGTGATGCATTTTTTCAATCTCTTCTTTGGAGGAGCCAACAGAAGCGGCACCGATGGCACAACAAGCAGCAATTAGCGTAGCGGTTTTTTGTCTGATAATATCAAAATAAATGTCTTCTGTAATATCTAACTGGCGAGCTTTTTCAATTTGAAGGAGTTCACCTTCGCTCATATCCTTTAAAACAACAGAAATAAGTTTTAAAAGGTCAAAATCATCATGATCGACTGAGAGGAGTAAACTTTTCGAAAAAAGATAATCACCCACCAAAACAGCAATTTTATTCTTCCATAATGCATTGATCGAAAAAAAGCCTCTGCGCTTGTTGCTGTCATCCACTACATCATCATGCACTAAAGAACCGGTGTGTATGAGTTCTATCAATGAAGCACCACGATAGGTTTTTTCAGTAAAGTTTCCGTTAGAAACCATTTTGGCAACCAAGAACACAAACATGGGACGCATTTGCTTCCCTTTACGGCGAACGATATAGTGTGTAATACGGTTGAGTAACGGAACTTTTGAAGTCATAAAGTTCTTGAACTTCACTTCAAAGAGTTCTATTTCGTTTTTTATGGGGAGTTTTATTTGCTCTACGACCTTCACTATCGATCTAAGAAAAACTTAATTCTTTTGCTCAATTTTTGCCCAGGTATCTCTAAGTGGAACAGTTCGGTTAAATATCAATTTATCCGAAGTGCTGTTGGTATCCACACAGAAATATCCTAAACGTTGAAACTGAAATTTATCTAAGGGTTTTGCTGTTTGTAAACTGGGTTCAAGATAGGCATTTTCAATAACGATCAAAGAATTTGGATTGATAAATTCTTTAAAATCTTTGTCTTTATGCCCATCAGGAGCTTCATCAAGAAATAAACGATCATACAAACGCACTTCAGCTTTTACGGCATGTTGTATAGAAACCCAATGCAAGGTTCCTTTTACTTTGCGTTTGCTTTCTTCAGTGCCGCTTCCACTTTTGCTTAGCGGATCATAAGTACAATGTATTTCAGTAATAGTTCCGTTAGCGTCTTTTGCAACTGATTCAGCTTTAATGATATAGGCATTTTTAAGTCTAACCTCATTACCGAGGCTCAGTCTAAAAAACTTTTTGTTGGCTTCTTCTTTAAAATCCTCACGTTCAATATATAACTCCCTTGAAAAAGGAACTTGTCTGCTGCCTGCATTTTCATCCTCCGGATTATTTTCAGCCTCTAACCATTCTTCTTTCCCTTTAGGATAATTAGTGATTATAACCTTTACGGGATCTAGCACAGCCATAACACGAGGTGCAATTTTATTCAGCTGATCTCTTACAAAAAATTCTAACAAGGCTATGTCGGTAACATTATCACGTTTGGCTATTCCGGCAACTTCACTGAACTTTTTGATAGATTCCGGAGTGTAACCTCTTCTTCGCAAGCCGGAAATAGTAGGCATCCTAGGATCATCCCAGCCATCAACTATTTTCTCTTCAACCAGTTGAAGCAGCTTGCGTTTGCTCATTACAGTATAACTGATGTTTCTGCGGGCAAACTCACGTTGTTTTGGGCGTAAATTTTTATTAGAATAGACTTGGTCTAAAAACCAATCGTATAATTCTCTATGGGGCTTAAATTCTAAGGTACAAAGTGAGTGTGATATTTGTTCTATATAATCAGATTCACCATGAGCCCAATCGTACATAGGATATATATTCCATTCATTACCCGTTCTATGATGTGCTTTTTTTAATACACGGTACATAATGGGGTCTCTCATAAGCATGTTAGGAGAAGCCATGTCTATTTTAGCACGTAATACATGAGAACCTTCGGGGAACTCACCTTTCTTCATTCTCTCAAAAAGTTCTAAATTTTCTTCAACAGAACGATCTCTATAAGGACTATTAACACCAGGTTGTGTAGGTGTGCCTTTTTGTTGAGCTATTTCTTCTGATGATTGATCGTCTACATAAGCTTTGCCTAGTTTAATAAGTTCAATGGCCCATTCATACAATTGCTGAAAATAGTCTGAGGCGTATAGCTCTTTTTCCCACTTAAAGCCTAACCATTCAATATCTTTTTTTATGGAGTCTACATATTCTTGTTCTTCTTTTGAAGGATTAGTATCATCAAAACGCAGATTTACAGGAGCGTTGTATTTTATCCCTAAACCGAAGTTTAAGCAGATTGATGCTGCGTGCCCAATATGCAAATATCCGTTCGGTTCAGGTGGAAAACGAAACTTAAGCTTATGTTTATCTAACCCTTTTGCTAAATCTTCTTCTACAATTTGTTCTAAAAAATTAAGCGATTTTTTCTCTTCAGACATGTGCTTTTTACGATTTTCAAAAATAGGTCACAAAAATACGCAAAATAATGATTGAAAAATGGTTGAGTGTATGTTTTTAAGAGGAATTTAAGGCATTAGAGAACTATATCCCCAATATCATTTTAGCAATCATAAAGTAAATTAAAATCCCAAAAATATCATTACTTGTCGTTATAAAAGGCCCTGTAGCAATGGCAGGGTCTATCCCTCTTTTATCTAAAAATAAAGGGATGAAAGTACCTATGATCCCTGCAACGATAATAACAGTAAACAATGAAATGGAAATAGCTAATGATGTATTTATGTTATTGTATATGAGCCATGTAAATACAAAAAGCAATGTGGCAAGTGCTATGCCATTAACAACGGCGAGTGAGAACTCTTTCAGTAATCTATTAGTTATACTTCCTTTAAGATCGTTATTTGCTAAACCTTGTACAATAATTGCTGAAGATTGCACACCAACATTACCTGCCATAGCGGCAATTAACGGTGTAAAGAAGAATAGGATGGCATGCTGGCTTATCAATTCTTCAAAACCACCCATAATGGTAGCGGCACCTACCCCTCCAATAAGGCCCAAAAGTAGCCAAGGTAGCCTTGCTTTGGTAAGTATCCAAATGGAGTCATCCGCTTCTACATCTTGTGAAAGACCAGCGGCCATTTGGTAATCTTTATCGGCTTCTTCTTTGATTACATCCACAATATCATCAATGGTAATTCTGCCTAGCAGACGTTTTTCGTCATCCACAACAGGAACAGCTTCCAAATCATATTTTTGCATCACTTTTGCTACATCTTCAGCCTTGTCATTCACGTTAACAAAATCAACTTTTGGGATGTAAATTTCAGAGATATGGGTTTTGGTAGAAGAAACCAATAAATCTTTTAGAGAAAGACGCCCTTTCAATACATCATTATCATCTACAACGTATATAGAATGCACTCTGGTAACAAATTCTGCCTGCGTTCGCATTTCTCTGACGCATTTCAATACATTCCAGTTTTCATTTACTTTTACCAGCTCTTTTGCCATTAAACCACCGGCAGAGTTCTCATCATATTTTAAAAGTTCTACAATGTCTTTTACATGCTCTTCATCATTTATGGCAGAAATAACGCTCTCTTTTAACTCATCGGGGAGCTCGGCAATCATATCCGCAGCATCATCGGTATCAAGTTCAAGAAGTTCTTCGGCAATTTCCTTGGCGGAAAGATTTTTTAATATTTTTTCTCTTACATCCTCATCGATCTCCATCAACACTTCAGAAGTCAGCTCACTATCAAGTAGTTTGATAATATAGGTAGCTTCTTCCAGCTCTAGTTCTTCTATAAGTTCAGCAATATCAGCATGGTGTTCGTAAGCCAATAGATCTAACAACCCTTCATTATCGTTCGCTTGAACGAGGGTTTTTACTTGTTCTATTAAGTCTTGTGTAATTTCAA
>JAGQYU010000347.1 GCA_020435885.1 Flavobacteriaceae bacterium | reverse complement strand
GTTCCTATTCAGAGCAATGACGAACAACCACCTATGCCCGTTCTTAATCTTGATGACTTTCCAGTAACATATTTACTTAAAGCAAATTTTAAAATTACTGCATTACAATATATACAAGAAAGCAACTTCAAGTTGTTTTTAAATACGTTGTATTCTTCGTATTTACACTCCGTTTTCAGACCTCCAAGATTTTAGTTTACATATAAAGTTTTATTAGTGTTAAGTAATTGACACTTAAAGATTTGTATAATAAACTAAATTTTAAAATGAAACCAATATGATTAAAATAATCATTAATCTAAGTATTTAAAGATTATTTTAATCATCAAAGGTTCCATGTGACCATATAAAATAAAAATAAGCACATGAAAAATATAGTAGTTATGGTACTATGCTTTGTAGTATCATCATTTACCGTCTTGTTTGCACAAAATACTGTTATTAAAGGGGAAGTGTTAGACGTTAAGAGTCAAACCCCAGTAGCAGATGCAACAATACAAATTCAACATACCAATAGCTATACTGTTTCTGATTTTGAAGGAAAATTTTCAATTAAGGCAACTATTGGAGATGTGCTAGTCATATCACATATAAATTATAGCACATTAGTCATAGAAATCTCAGAAGAATATATGGCTATTCAGATGAAAGAGAATCCGATAGACCTTGATAATATTACCGTAAAGGCCGATCCGCTGAAAGATATTTCTCAGTCTGTTGCTATAGTTGATGAGATTAAAGCAACCACCCAACCACGAAATGTAGGCGATTTATTTAGGGATATCAGTGGATTTGGTATTCAAAAAAGAGGGGCGTATGCCTCAGAGCCATTTTTTAGGGCCTTCAAATACGAACAATTAAACGTTCAGTATGATGGAGGTATGAAAGTGTTGAATGCATGCCCAAACAGGATGGACCCTATCACAACACATGTTATTCCTGATGAGATTGAACGCATAGAAATTGTAAAAGGACCTTTTACGATGCGTTTTGGGCAGAACTTTGGAGGGATCATTAATTTGGTTTCTAAAAATACTTCCAAATATGAGGAAGGTTTTTCAGGCTCCATAGAAACGGGGTATGAATTAAACGGTAATAATCTTTCCACCAGTGGAAATATCATTTACAAAGCAAAGAAATTTGATGTTAATGTAAATGGTGAATATAGAAATTATGGTGATTATGAAGATGGCAACGGAACAGAAGTTCCTTCTTCATTTAAAACTACCGATTATTCTATTAAATTAGGCTTTGAACCTACTGAAAAACAACGCTTTCAGCTAAGTTGGAGACAATCTTTCGGTAGAGATATAGACCATGCCGGTTTGATGATGGATTCTCCTTATGACGATAGTTATTTGGCTGGACTGGATTATAAGATCGTAGGTATTTCAGATAAACTGAGCTCTTTTTCTATCAAAGGATTCTATTCGTATGTAGATCATTTAATGACCAATGAAAACCGTCCCAGTTTTATGGCAACAGAAGCCAGTTCTAATGTTTTTGCCACTACTTATGGCGGAAAAACGGAGTTAACCATAACACCTTCTGAGAGCGTTTTCCTTTTTGTTGGAGCCGATGCTAATTTTATTGAACGTGAGGGGAGCAGAATACGTACCGTAAAAATAATGAATGGTATGACACTGCCGGAACCTAGAATTTTTACAGATAAAATTTGGCAAGATGCCTCGTTGAATGATATAGGTGTTTTTGTGGAAGGCAATTTTAAATTTGCTGATAATTATGTGTTTACAGCAGGAGTGCGTTCGGATTTTGTGAGTTCTTCTATTGATGATCCCGAAAATGATTTCTTACAATTATATGGAGGTTCTATTGATGATGCTTCTGAAACTAACATTAGCGGAACATTATCTTTAAAATACAAAAAACCAGATTTTCAATGGCAGTTGGCATTGGGTAGAGGTACCAGAACCGCAAGTATGATTGAGCGTTATATCAATCATTTCAGTGTAGGAGTTGATCCTTATGAATATGTGGGTAATCCGTATTTAGATCCTGAAATTAATAACCAGATTGAGGTATCGTTCAAAAAAGAGTATAAACAAATTGAAGTAGGGGCTAGTGTGTTCTATTCATTGATTCAAGATTATATTGTACCGGTTGTTGATGAGAACCTCCCTCGCAAATTTATGCCAACAGTACCGCCAATTTATGCTAAGCGATTCATTAATATTGATGAGGCAGTACAAGCAGGTTTTGAATGGTACTGGAATTATAGATTTACGGATAGTTTTAAATTAACTACCGATATTTCATATACCTATGCACAAAACAAAGAATTGAACGAGCCTTTGCCTCAGGTAGTACCTTTGACGGCACATGCGGCATTGCATTATCATAAACAAAAGTATTGGTTCAATTTGAACTCTAGGTTCGTTGGGGCACAACGCAGAGTTTCTCCAAGTTTTATGGAGCCGGAAACTGGTAGTTTTGCCACGTTTGATTTTAGTGTTGGTTTCAAACCATTTAAAAATTTATCAATAGGTGCTTCCGTACTCAATATTTTTGATGAGGCGTATTACGAGCATTTGAATTTTTCATATACCAATTCTGACACTTTATCAGGAAGAATATATGAACCCGGAAGAAATATCACCTTTAGGGTAAATTATAGTTTCTAAATTGTTCTTTTTTTATAGTATCCGTGGTCAAATTTATTTCTTGATCACGGATTTTTTTATGGTTTTTTGTAAATTGCAGAGAAAGACCATTTACTAAAACCTTTAAAACATACTACATGAAAATAACCTACTTAGGTCATGCGGCATTTAGCATTGAAGCACATGGCAAAACACTATTAGTTGATCCTTTTATTTCTGCCAATTCTTTGGCAAAAGATATTGATGTTAATTCTTTGGAAGCTGATTATATTTTATTGACCCATGCCCATGGCGATCATATATTAGATACGGAAGCTATTGCCAAAAGAACTGGTGCTACAATCATTTCAAATTTTGAGATTGTTGAGTATTATGAAAAGAAAGGTATAAAAGGCCATCCTATGAATCTTGGAGGCACATGGCAATTTGATTTCGGGAAAATACATATGGTAAATGCTATACACTCTAGCGTTTTCCCTGATGGCACGTATGGAGGCAACCCTGCGGGTTATGTGTTAGAAACTTCTCATCATAAAGTATATATTGCTGGAGATACGGCACTAACCAATGATATGAAATTGATACCAATGATGCTAGGAGAGATAGACCTGTCTATATTGCCTGTAGGCGATAATTTTACTATGGGAATTGATAGTGCTATCAAAGCTGCCGATTTTGTACAATGCCATAAGGTGCTGGGCTGCCATTATGATACATTTGGTTATATCAAAATAGATCACAAAGAAGCGTATACCAAATTTGCAAAAAAAGGAAAAGAACTCACCTTATTGCCTATTGGCGATAACCTAAAAATATAAGTATGAAGACTAATGTAGTTGGCTGGTTCGAAATTCCTGTTACGGATATGGACAGAGCTGTAAAATTCTATAATGAGGTTTTTCAGATAGAAATAGGTGTTCACAATTTAGGCGAACTGAAAATGGGATGGTTTCCCTTTTCTGAAGATCCGGAGGCTAAAGGTGCTGCTGGCTCGTTGGTACTACATAAAGAGTTTTATAAACCTTCTACGGATGGTACCTTGGTATATTTTACTTCACCTTCCGTAATATTGAAATAGAACTAAACCGTATTGAAAAAGCAGGAGGAAAGATTTTAAAACCTAAAACTGAGATAGGTGGTGGTTATGGTTATATGGCGTTGTTTTTAGATACAGAAGGTAACAGGGTGGCGTTGCATTCTAGAAAATAATCTGAAAAATGGGTATAAATAATTGTTTGAATGGTAAAAAATGGACTATCATAAATTAAATTCAGAACGATTTTCAGGGCAACAATATATTAATTTGTATAACAAATATAGGCCTTCTCCACCAAAAGAAATAATACATCAAACCCTGAATTATTTGAATTCATATTCAGTTGAAAGATTGGTTGATTTAGGTTGTGGAACAGGAATTTCTACTCTTGTTTGGAATGATTTTGCATCTGAAATAATTGGTATAGAACCTAGCAAAGAAATGGTGCTAGCTGCCAAAGAGTATTTTATTTTCTCAGTACAATTATACTCTTTGGCAGCTAGCACCATT
>JAGQYU010000071.1 GCA_020435885.1 Flavobacteriaceae bacterium | reverse complement strand
GATGAAGCTGAAGACATAAACAAAAACCAAATTCCGGTACCGGAACTAGTGGAGGAACAGAATCAATATGAAACAAAGCTGGAGGCTTTGGATGCTATCAAAGAAGAAAAGGAGAAAACGCCCCCATCCCTATATCCTGAACACATGATAGATGACAAAGGATATTTCAATCCGGATTATATGGAATATGAAAAGCAACGGATCATAGATAGTGTGTATCAGGCTGGAGAAGTTAACTATGAAGAAAGGGTGTATCGAAATGTAGCTATTGAAGATTCTGAACAAATTCCAACAATAGAAAAGCAAGAAGCCCCAGTTATCGAAGAAGCACAAGAAGAGAGTACAATTATATCGAAAGAAATAGGCCTTGTACATCAGTTATTTTTTGCTTCTAATCCACTAAAAACTTCAAATGAAGCCAATCTTGAAACCGATGATTATATCTATGTCCAGGTAGATGGCAGGCAAACAGTTTTGAAAGATTACCGTCTGCAAATGCGGCTGATCAAAGATGCCATAGTTAATGGTAAGATGATACCTAAAAATACACTTATCTATGGATTTATAAGCTTTAAACCAAACAGGGCAATGATTGAGATTGAAAACATCAACCATCAACCTGTAAAACTGAGTGCCTATGATTTGCAGGATGGAGCTGAAGGCATCTACATAGAAGATACATTTAAGGCGGAGGCCACCAATGAAGTTATAGGTGATATGGTAGATGAAATTAACATCGCAGGAGTACCGCAAGTAAGTGGTATCAAGAAGATCTTTCAACGTAATAACAGGAGAGTAAAAGTTACGGTACTAGACAATTATAAACTCATATTAAAACCAAAAAAATGAAAACACTATTTTTAATTCCATTGATATTAGTGAGTGTGCTGCTAAATGCACAGAAGCAACAATTAGATACTATTTATGCTAATGATTCAAAAAATGTAGCCTTATTTTTTCCAAATCCAATTAAGCAAGCTATCACAGGTTCGGAGAATTTTGTTTTTACTTACAATAGGGAAAAGGAGCAGTATTTTGGATTATTACAAGCAGCGCCTGGTATAGAGAGCAATTTACTTGCGATAACCTCAGATGGCAAGGTCTATTCTTATATTTTGAAGTATGACGATAGGATTAAAACTTTAAACCGGTTTATTAGAAAGCAAGAGAGCATAGGGGAAGAGAAACCAGTAGTAAAAAATATTACTAATGCCCCCGTCAATGAAGATAACTATAAAAATAGAATGACTTTTTTTGAAAAATTTAGCCGGTTTCTTCTCGAAAGGGATTTAAAAACGATTGCTTCAAAAAATGAGAGAGGAATTAACCTAATGTTAAAAGAAATAGTATATCAGCATACAGAAACTTATCTGGTGATGGAAATAAAAAATAAATCTGATATCGATTTTGAAGTCAACTATCTTGATGTATCTATTTCAAATTCAAATAAAAAGCGAAAGTCATCTTATCAGGGTTTAACTAAAAAACCAGTATTTAAATATAACTTTCCATCAATTATTAAAAGTTCTGAAACAAAACATTTTGTTTATATAATGCCTAAATTTGTGCTGGGAGATAATGAGAAACTGGAAGTTAGGTTAAAAGAGTTTAGAGGTAATCGATATTTAAAGCTAAACACGAGGATTAACTAATCTTAGTAACGACATCTTTAAAACTTTGTGCCTGTTTCAGTGTGAGGATTTTCCGAAAGGAAAATCAG
>JAGQYU010000070.1 GCA_020435885.1 Flavobacteriaceae bacterium | reverse complement strand
TATAATTTCCTTTTCGTATCAGTGCTCTGAGCCCGAAAATATCACCTTCATCACATTTATCAACCAATACATTTTCCCCTTCTCTAAAAACACCTACAGCGCCATCTTTGACCACATAAAAATCATCATGAACCTGTTCTTCTTGTGAAAAAACATAGTTGCCATTTTCCAGATAAATAACCTTTACATTTTGGCAGATCAGATAAAGCTCTTCTGAGGTTAAAAAACTAAAAGGAGGATAATTTTTTAAAAAATCATATATACGCTCAGCTATTGTGTTTTTCATGATTTCAGCAAATTGGCAATACTTTTTAGGATGAATTGATAGTATTCTTTTCCATGCGGAACATATTGTTTTTTACCATCATTCAATTCCTTTTCAAAAAGATTGAGGTCTATAAATTTTATAGCAGACACTTCCTCTTTCTGAATTTTCAAATTGCTTAAAGTTACGTCTTTTTTTAACAGGTAAATATGATGTAACTCATTATCTGTCAATTTATCTGAATGCTTATGATACCCTATTTTGAAGCCGATATATGTAAGTTCCTTTTCATGCATCTTTAACCCAATTTCCTCCTCAATTTCCCTTAAAGCGGAAACGAGGGGAGTTTCTCCTGCAGAAATATGTCCGGCAACAGAAACATCCCACATACCGGGAAAAGTATCTTTATTAAAGGCTCTTTGTTGTATTAATAATTGCCTATCGGTTCTGAAAATCCATACATGAACTGTTGGATGCAAATACCCTTTTTGATGCGCTTTACTTTTTGCACATTTTTTCCCTGTAGGGATACCAGACTCGTCAACTATATCAACAAATTCTTCTTTCAAGATCAATCAAAATAACTTTATATTCAAATATTTTGGTTGAAATGCTCTTGCGTGTGGGTTCATTTTAATTGCAAGCCTCTTGTATCTTTCTATCTCTTTCTTTAATCAATTCGTTTCGTTGCTTTTCTTTTGCCACTTCTGTGGCATTACCTTCATCAACTCTATCTAACATAATTTGATACTCTGCTGTAATTCTTGCTGTAGCTTCTGCGCAACTTTCATCATCAGAACATGAGAACATGAGTAATCCTATTATTAGTATTACCTTTTTCATAATGTCATCTTTTTACCAATCATCTTTTTTAGAGTTTACATCTCCAATTAAATAATTATTATGGCTTATAAGTAAATGATTTAGCATATTTTCCATGTCTTGTGGTGTATCTCTAAATATTTTTTTTATTTTTCCGTTGGGCTTCCAAAATTCAAATCCTATAACTTGCCATCCTCCAGAGGTATATTGAGTTGGACTAAAATATGCTTCTAAACTAATCAATTCAAATTTATATCTTTCGTCTTTGAAACTTATCTCAATCATATATCTTACATCATTAGAAACTTTTGAGCCTAATACATAATAAGTATATGAGTTTGTGCTAATTCCTTGAAATCGAATCTTTTCATTTTCAAACTTTGCTTTTATAACCTCATCAGGTGAATTGTATGTATCTTTGATCCAATTAATAGTTTTATAATATAGTTGGCTAGCATTTAAGCTGTCTATTTCTATAACTATTGAATTAGTATTTAAGCCTTTAGGCGTTATTTTAAATTGTTGTTGCGATATTCCTAACAATGGAACTAACATAATTATTAATACTAACTTCTTCATGGTTTATTTGGTTTAAAATTTGGTTAATACTTCTATAACATTACATATAAATAAACATACACTTAATTTAATTTCAAGATCAATCAAAATAACTGAATGTATCTCCTGATTTTATTTGTAATAACGATTCGTAAATAAGTTTGATAACATTTTCCACATCATCCTGATGTACCATTTCAACCGTGGTGTGCATATATCTCAACGGCAAAGAGATCAAAGCACTTGCCACACCTCCATTGCTGTAAGCAAAGGCATCGGTATCAGTTCCTGTAGCTCTTGATAAGGCCGAGCGCTGGAAGGGTATTTTATTCTTTTCAGCAGTTTCTACAATCAAGTCTCGCAGCTTTTGCTGAACTGCCGGAGCATACGCTATTACTGGACCCGAACCTAATTCACAATGACCTTCTTTCTTTTTATCGATCATTGGGGTGGTAGTATCATGGGTTACATCGGTAACAATGGCCACATTTGGTTTTATCCGTTGTGTGATCATTTCTGCTCCTCGTAATCCTATCTCCTCTTGAACAGAATTGGTAATGTACAAACCAAAAGGCAGCTTCTTTTTGTCCTCATGTAGTAATCTGGCTACTTCAGCAATCATAAAACCTCCCATACGGTTATCTAACGCTCTACACACAAAGTTCTTTTCATTTAAAATATGGAACTCATCAGGGTAGGTTATCACACAGCCCACATGAACGCCCATTTTTTCAACTTCTTCTTTATTCTTGCATCCTAAATCAATAAAAATATTATCCAATTTTGGTGGTTCCTCTTTGGCTCTGTCTCTTACATGAATGGCCGGCCAGCCAAACACACCTTTAACTATACCTTTTTTGGTGTGGATATTCACTATTTTACTCGGTGCTATTTGATGATCACTACCACCATTTCGTATAACGTACAGCAAACCATTATCGGTAATATAATTTACATACCATGATATTTCATCGGCATGGCCTTCAATAACCACTTTATACTCCGCTTTTGGATTAATAACCGCAACTGCAGTACCGTACGTGTCGGTTATAAATTCATCTACATACGGCTTTAAATAGTCCATCCACATTTTTTGTCCATCCCATTCATATCCGGTTGGTGCTGCATTATTAAGGTATTTTTCGAGAAAGGTCAATGATTTTTTAGTAAGAATGCTTTTCTTAGGCATAGTATCTTTGTTTAAGTTATTGCTACAATTTACATCAAAATTAACGTTTATATTTTATATCTAATAGTCTAATATGCTAATTTTGACTCAATTTTAGATCATCATCTTTATATGAAAAAAATACTTTTTATAATGATGTTCCTTACGGTTTTCTTAGGCTTTGCACAAGAAACCAAAAAAGATACTATTATTAATGATCTGATAGTTATAAAAGGAGATTCTGTTGAGATAACCCTTGATGAAGTTATTGTACTTAACAAGCTGAAATTCAATTCATCCAAAGAAAAAAGATATTATTATTGGTATTTGAAAAAAGTACAGAAAGCGTATCCATATGCTAAACTTGCTGCTGAAAGATTACTGCAATTAAATGATCAACTTGCTGAAATACGCTCTAAAAGCAAACGCAAAAAACACATCAAAAAAATGCAAAAGTATATGGAAGGTGAGTTTACCGCAGAGCTAAAAAAAATGACACGAACCGAAGGTAAGATACTCATAAAACTGATTCATCGGCAAACAGGTTTGACCACTTTTGAACTTATAAAAGAATACCGAAGCGGTTGGAAAGCTTTTTGGTATAATACTACTGCCAGTATGTTTAAACTCTCTTTGAAGGAAGAATATCATCCGGAAAGTGAACCCATAGACTTTTTAATTGAAGATATTTTGCAACGCTCTTTTATAGATGGCAGTTTGGAAAAACAAGAGGCGCGGCTTCCTATAGATTATTTTAGTCTTTCTCCAAAGTTCAAAGACATCAACATAGTAGAGGTAATTGACAACAGATAGTTTTCAGTTAAAGCTATGTTAAAACTTTTTCGGAAATTAAACCAAATCCTTTTTACAAAGTCATACTGCTATAATTAAAATAAAAAATAATAGTATGAATAAATTAATTTTAACAGCGATAGTAGCTTTCATAACTTTAGCTACATCCGCTCAGAATCTTCAGGGTAAAGGAAAACAAGCAGACCCAATGACCCCAGAACAAGTTGCAGAACTGCAAACCAAACAATTGACCTTAGATTTAGATCTCACAGAAGCTCAACAAAAAAAGGTTCATCAATTGTATAAAGAAATGGCTGAAAAGCGTCAGGAAAAAAGGAAAGAAATGATGGCTCTAAAAGAAAAAGGAGAAAAACCATCAAGTGATGTAAGGTATCAAATGCAAAAAGAACGTTTAGATGCTCAGATAGAACATCAAAATAAAATGAAAAAAATATTAGATGAAAAGCAGTTTGAGACCTGGAAAAAGAACAATGATATGAAGAAAAAAGAGTTCAGAGGAAAAATGAAAGAGAGAACTCCTAGAAAAAACGTTCAAAAGAAAAACAATAAGTAACAAAAAACCGGCAAAAGCCGGTTTTTTTATTTAAGATATAATTTTTGTCCTACAGCTATTTCATTGCTTTTCAATCCGTTCAGCCACATTAATTTATCTACGGTTATATTATTCTTTTTGGCAATGGAATATAACGTATCTCCCTTAGAAACAATTACATAGTCACTTTCAGTATATTTTTCATTGGAAACTTTTACAACATCTCCTCCGTATTTAAAATCATCATTAAAATCATCATACTTATAAAGTTCATATGCTTCAATAAGATTAATCAATTTATGCGGATATTTAGGGTCAGTGGCATATCCTGCTTTTTTTAATCCATAAGCCCAACCTTTATAATCTTTCAAATCTAATTCAAAAAGCTTGGCATATCTATCCCTTCCATATAAAAAAAGTGAATGATCTCTGTATGATGATAACGGATGGTCATATTTTCTAAAACACTCTTGCCTTGCATCATCATCATGGTATAGTTTTTTCCCTGTCCAGCTACTATGGCACTTTACGCCAAAATGATTATTTGCCTTTACGGAAAGTCTGCTCATTCCACTTTGCGATTCTAAAATACCTTGTGCCAACGTAATACTGGCCGGTATTTGGTAAGAGATCATCTCAAGGATAGCTATATCATTATACTCTTTTATGTAGTTTAATGTAGTTTCGTTTAAGTTCGGTTTTCTTTTGACCAGATCATGCCAAACTTCATCAGCTTCGGCTATTTCCTGAATTTCGACAGGAACGGGAGCTTTTTTTTCTGTTTTAGTTGTAGTAGTATGTGTTTGTTTTGGTTGTGCGGTTTTAGATGCTATATTTTTATGCGATCCGCAACTAACAAAAAATGATACAATAGATAGTGTTACTAAAATTTTTAAAAACTTCATTATCAATTAATTAAATACAAATCTTGGTGTTGTAATTTCATATTCATTCCTTCAATTCCTTGCAACCCACCTGTATGGATTGCCAGAATTTTACTTCCTTTTTTAAAATCTCCTTTAAGGATCATATCTACAATACCATATAGCATTTTTCCGGTATAAATGGGGTCTAAAGGAATATTGGTTTCTTGTTTAAACTGATTTATAAACGCAATCAACTCGTTATTTATTTTACCATAACCTCCAAAATGATAACCATGTATCAATTTCCAATTACCGGAAGGGTTGCTTATTTTTTTGATCTCCTCCGTTAAAAACTCACCTTTCAAGGCAGGAAACCCTACTATTTTTTGATGTGCTTTCGTAGAATTTATAAGTCCTGCAATTGTACCTCCGGTTCCCACAGCTGTGCAAACATAATCAAATTCGGCATCTTCTACTGTTAAAATTTCTTCACACCCCTTTACTGCCAAATTATTGGTACCTCCTTCAGGCAATATATATACATTACCAAACTCTTTATAAAGTGAATTGATAAAATCCTCTGAAGTTTTTGCTCTATATTGTTCTCTGGTAACAAATTTGAACTGCATTCCACATTTTTTGGCAAAACGCAACGTTGGGTTTTCATCAACTTTATCAGCCAACTCATCACCGCGAATAACACCAATTGTTTCAAAACTATATTCATTGCCAGCCGCAGCTGTAGCCGCAATATGGTTGGAATAGGCTCCGCCAAAAGTTAAAAGTTTAGTGTATCCTTTTTCTTTAGCTGCAATAAGGTTATATTTTAGCTTACGATACTTATTACCACTGATGTGTTCATGTCGCTTGTCCTCTCTTTTAATAACGAGTTTAACATCTTTAATCAAAGAGGATTTTACTATTTCATTATGACTTTTGAGCTCTATTTTCATAAATTTTAGCGAAGATAGAAAATTAATTTACCCAACTCTTAAGGTAAATTATAGTAAATTTACGTCATACAAAGAATCTAAAAAAATGTATAACAAAATACCCGAATTAGAACCTGATGATTTTTATATAAATGAACAAGGCTTTAAGGTTTTTACCGAAAAATATCATTTAAAAAGGGGTTATTGTTGCCAAAGTGGTTGCAAACATTGCCCTTATGGCTATGATAAAAGAACTAATTCGTATAAAAAATAATTATAATGACTTTTCAAGAACAAATATTACAGGGAATTCCTGATACATTACCAACTCCAAAATCTTTTGAACCGGAAATAAACCATGCTCCCAAAAGAAAAGACATTCTCACCAAAGAGGAGAAAAAATTAGCCTTGCAAAATGCGCTTCGTTATTTTGACTCAAAGCATCATGCAGCATTACTACCTGAATTCAAAAACGAGTTAGAAACCTACGGAAGAGTTTACATGTATCGTTTCCGTCCGGAGTATAGAATGTATGCACGTCCTATTAATGAATACCCTGGAAAGTGCCAGCAAGCAAAAGCCATTATGCATATGATCCAAAATAATTTGGACTATGCTGTGGCGCAACACCCTCATGAGTTGGTCACATATGGTGGCAATGGTGCTGTTTTTCAAAATTGGGCTCAGTATTTATTGACTATGCAATACTTGGCAATGATGACTGATGAACAAACTTTAGTGATGTACTCCGGGCATCCGCTTGGGTTATTTCCTTCACATAAAAATGCCCCTAGAGTAGTAGTTACTAACGGTATGATGATTCCAAACTACTCTCAACAAGAAGATTGGGAAAAATTCAACGCTTTGGGAGTTACCCAATACGGACAAATGACGGCAGGCAGCTATATGTATATTGGGCCTCAAGGCATTGTACATGGCACTACCATTACAGTTCTAAATGCAGGAAGGAAAATCGCCAAACATGGTGAAGACCTTAGCGGAAAGTTATTTGTTACCTCCGGATTAGGTGGTATGAGTGGTGCTCAACCAAAGGCAGGAAATATAGCAGGCTGCATAACGGTTTGTGCAGAAGTTAATCCGAAAGCAACTAAGACAAGACATTCGCAAGGTTGGGTTGATGAGGTAATTGATGATTTAGACAAATTGGTTGAACGGGTTAAAAAAGCAAAAAGTACTAAAGAAATAGTTTCTATTGCGTATCAGGGAAACATTGTTGATGTTTGGGAAAAATTTGATGAAGAACGTCTTTATATAGATTTGGGTTCTGATCAAACCTCTTTGCATAATCCTTGGGCTGGTGGTTATTATCCTGTAGACCTTTCCTATGAAGAAGCTAATAAACTGATGGCTGAAAATCCTACTCTTTTTAAAGAAAAGGTTCAGGAAAGCCTTCGCAGACAAGCAAAAGCTATCAACAAACACACTGCTAGAGGTACCTATTTCTTTGATTATGGCAACGCCTTTTTACTAGAAGCCTCACGTGCCGGAGCAGCTATTTATAAAGACTCCAAAGGTAATTTAGTGAACAAAGAAACCCTCTCTTCCCTTGGGGAAGAGACTGAGAGATGGGCATACCCTAGTTATGTGCAAGACATTATGGGGCCTATGTGTTTTGATTACGGATTTGGCCCTTTTAGGTGGGTTTGTACATCGGCTAAACCGGAAGATCTTGAACTAACAGATGCTATTGCTTGTAATGTTTTAGAGAAGATCATGCAACATTCACCTAAAGAGATTCAGCAACAAATGCATGATAACATCAGGTGGATAAAAGGTGCACAAGAGAATAAATTAGTAGTGGGCTCTCAAGCTAGAATTTTATATGCTGATGCTGAAGGGCGAATTAACATAGCAAAAGCCTTTAATGACGCCATTGCAGAAGGTAAAATTAATGGCCCCGTGGTGTTAGGAAGAGATCATCATGATGTATCAGGAACTGATTCCCCCTTCAGGGAAACCTCAAATATCTACGATGGTTCACAATTTACAGCCGATATGGCTATCCATAATGTAATTGGAGATAGTTTTAGAGGAGCCACTTGGGTATCTATCCATAACGGTGGAGGTGTTGGCTGGGGAGAGGTAATAAATGGTGGTTTCGGCATGGTTCTTGATGGAACTAAAGAAGCCGAACAACGTTTAAAATCTATGCTTTATTGGGATGTAAATAATGGTATAGCAAGACGTAGCTGGGCAAGAAACAACGAAGCAATCTTTGCCATAAAACGTGCAATGGAAACTGAACCCAATTTAAAGGTTACACTTCCTAATATGGTAAATAAAGAGTTATTAAATAATTTATTTTAAAAAAATTACGCAATGAAGGTTTTTAAATTACTTCCGCTACTGTTGATCTTTATAGCAACATCATGTGTTTCTGTAAGAGTTTCCTCTGATTATGACAAAGGAAAAGATTTTAGTCAATACAAGACTTTTGCCTTCTACAAAAAAGGAATTGATAAAGTAGAACTATCTGATCTTGATAAAAGAAGAATACTTAAAGCTATTGAAGCCGATCTGCTGGCTAAAGGATTTACCAAATCTGAAAACCCTGATCTGTTGGTGAATATCTTTACAAAATCTAGAGAAAAAATTGATGTATATGATAATCGTTTCTACGGAGGATGGTATGGTGGCTGGGGTTGGAATCCTTGGTTTTATGGAGGATGGTATGGGCCTTATGGATATGGATACGGTAATAACGTAATTAAATCTACCGAAGGCACATTATTTATTGACCTTATTGATGCTAAAAACAAAGAACTGGCTTGGCAAGGTATGGGTACCGGATCGTTAGCATCATCAAAAAAAGATATCTCTAAAAAAGAAGAACGTATTAACGAGTTTGTAACAGAAATATTAGCCAAATATCCACCTATGGAGAAATAATTAAAACAAATTTTAACATGATATCCAAAATAAATCATTCAACCAAAGTAAAATTCTTAGTCCTCTCGATGGTTATTTTGTCTTCAGGTATAGTAAACAGCCAGACAACAGAGCAGAATATTATTGTGAAAAATAAAATTTCTACAAAGCTACCATCGCAAAATCACGAAGATGTCAAGCAAAAAAAAGCAAAACAAGATATTATAGATTATTATATATATAATAGAGAACAAATACAATTGCATTATTATGACTTAAGTATTGAAAAAAAGAGAGCATTAAATGCATATAATAATAAACTATTTAAAGAACTTTTGAAAAAGTTAGATCAGTATGACCATAACTATGTGCTTTTCATATCTGAAAATCAAAATATTTTATATGACTATAAGAATATAATGACAAACGAAGTTAGTAAAGCATTAATGCCAGGAAAATACTACCGCCCATTCACAACCTTATATTAAGACGGATTTCTGTTTTTAATTTGAAAGCACCCCGATTTTTAATAAATCAGGGGGCTTTCTCATCTAAACTAAACTTTAAATAACTATGAATTCTTTTTAATTGCCGCCTGTGCAGATGCAACTCTAGCAATTGGAACTCTATATGGAGAACAACTAACGTAGTTCATACCAACATTGTAACAGAACTCAACTGAACTTGGCTCACCGCCATGCTCACCACAAATACCTACCTTAAGGTTTTTGTTTGTAGTTCTACCTTTTTCGGTACCCATTTTCACTAATTGGCCTACACCTTCTTGGTCTAGTACTTCAAAAGGATCAACTTTTAGGATACCTTTTTCTATGTAGATAGGTAAGAATTTACCGGCATCATCTCTAGAATAACCGAAAGCCATCTGCGTAAGGTCATTTGTACCAAAAGAGAAGAACTCAGCTCTTTGAGCAATCAAATCAGCTGTTAAAGCAGCTCTTGGTATCTCAATCATTGTACCTACTAAATAATCTATTTTATCATTTCTTTCTTCAAATACTTTATCCGCTGTAGCTCTAATGATTCTTTCTTGTTCAATAAATTCATCAAGTGTACCGATAAGCGGAACCATAATTTCAGGTTTGGCTTCAATACCTTTGGCTTTTAGATTCAAAGCTGCTTCTATAATGGCTCTTGCTTGCATTTCAGTAATTTCTGGATAGGTGTTTCCTAACCTACAACCTCTATGTCCAAGCATTGGATTGAATTCTTCTAATTCAGCTACTTTTGCTTTAACCGCTTCAACTGAAATATGCATCTCTTCTGCTAATTCTTTTTGCATTGCCAATTGGTGAGGCACAAACTCATGTAATGGTGGATCTAACAAACGAACTGTTACAGGAAGACCTTGCATAGCTTCAAAAATACCTTCAAAATCGCCACGTTGCATAGGTAACAGTTTATCTAAAGCCAGTTTACGTCCTTTTACGGTATCTGCCAAGATCATTTCCCTCATGGCTTTGATACGATCCACTTCAAAGAACATATGTTCTGTCCTGGTTAAACCGATACCTTGTGCGCCAAAATTACGGGCAACTTTAGCATCTTTAGGAGTATCTGCATTGGTTCTAACCTTCATGGTGGCATATTTGTCTGATAGTTCCATAATCTCACCAAACTCACCTCCTAATTCAGGTTCAACAGTTGCTACTTTTCCTTCAATAATATTACCTGTTGATCCGTTCAAAGAAATCCAATCTCCTTCATGGTATTCTTTACCGTCAACCGTTAATGTTCTTGTTTTATAATTTATCTTCAATGCTCCTGCACCTGATACACAACATTTACCCATACCACGTGCTACAACGGCTGCGTGTGAAGTCATACCACCTCTAGCGGTTAAGATACCTTTGGCAATGTTCATACCTTCCAAATCTTCAGGAGAAGTTTCTATACGGGTAAGTATCGTATTTTTAAATTTATCAGCCTCATCAGCAAAGAAAATGATCTGACCGGTAGCCGCTCCCGGTGAAGCAGGTAAGCCTTGTGCTATAACATGCGCATCTTTCAATGCTTTAGGATCAAATACAGGATGTAATAATTCATCCAATTTATTTGGCTCAATACGAAGCAATGCTTCTTTATCGGTTATTACCCCTTCTTTGTACAGATCCATTGCTATTTTAACCATGGCAGCTCCTGTACGTTTGCCATTTCTGGTTTGTAAGATCCATAGTTTACCTTCTTGAATGGTAAACTCCATATCTTGCATATCGCGGTAATGTTTTTCTAAGATTTTTTCATATCCGTCTAATTCCTTAAAGATAGATGGCATTAATTCCTCTAATGAAGGATATTTTTCTTTACGCTCTGCTTCATCAACTTTTGCAAGTTCTGCCCAACGTTGAGAGCCTAATTTAGTAATTTGTTGAGGGGTTCTAACACCTGCCACAACGTCTTCGCCTTGAGCGTTGATCAAATATTCTCCGTTGAAAACATTTTCACCTGTTCCGGCATCACGGGTAAAGCAAACTCCTGTTCCGGAATTTTCTCCCATATTACCATACACCATGGCTTGAACGTTTACAGCTGTACCCCAATCTGCTGGGTATCCATGCATTTTTCTGTAGTAAACAGCTCTATCACCATTCCAACTATTGAAAACTGCCTCTGCAGCACCCCAAAGCTGATCCCAAGGGTTAGTTGGAAAATCATGACCTGTACGTTTTTTTACGGCATCTTTAAAATCATATACCAAATCTTTAAGGTCTTGAATAGAAAATTCAGTATCTAAATGGATACCTCTTTTTTCTTTCAAGTTCTCCATAATTTCTTCAAAAGGATCAATATCTTCTTTTGATTCGGGTTTCATTCCTAATACAACACCACCAAACATTTGGATAAAACGACGGTAAGAATCCCAAGCAAAGCGCTCATTATTTGTTTTTTGAGCTAAGCCTAGCACAACTTCATCATTTAAACCAAGGTTTAGTACTGTATCCATCATACCCGGCATAGATACTCTGGCTCCTGAACGTACTGAAATCAATAATGGATTTTCTCTATCACCAAACTTGGCTCCCATTATGTTTTCAACATTGGCCATTGCATCTTCAACCTCTTTGGTTATTAGTTTTATAACTGCTTCTCTTCCAAGTTGATTGTATTCTGTACAAACTTCAGTAGTAATTGTAAATCCTGGAGGTACAGGTATTCCAATAGCACTCATTTCAGCTAAATTAGCTCCTTTTCCACCCAGCAGATTTTTCATACTGCTGTTACCATCGGCTTCTTTATTACCGAACTTGTATACTCTAGTCTTCGTTTCTTGTAACACTTCCATAGTATTTAATATGTTTTTATTTATGATTGACGATTTGTAAAATCGGCATCAAAATTATGGTGTAGCGGCTTCTTATTTAATGATATAAGTCATGTAACATGACAAAAAAATAAAAATGTGAAGTTTGTTACAAAGCTTTCTAACCCAGTTCTTCAATAGAGGAATGCAACGTTTCCCATTCTATCATTAAACTGTCTATTTTGTCCTTTTTAGATTGGTAGTTGGCAAAGAAATTCTGTGTAGAAGTTAGTTTTTCATATGTTATCGGATCAGCCAAATCACTATCAATTTTCTTTATTTCTTTTTCCAGATCGGCAATTTGCGTTTCTACTTTTGAAAGCTTATTTTGAAGTTGTTTGAGTTCTTTTTCTTTCTGTTTAGCATCTTTATAATCCTCTTTGGCAGGTGATTCTTTCTTTACAGAAACTTGAGTTATTCTTTCTACTTCTCGGAGGTTATCTAAGTTATGCTCTTCCAAATAATAATCAATATCGCCTAGATATTCTTTAATGCGATTATTTTTAAATTCATACACTTTATTGGTAAGCCCTTGAAGAAAATCACGATCGTGGGAAACAATAATAAGCGTACCTTCAAAATCCTGTAAGGCTTGTTTCAACACATTTTTAGAAGCGATATCCAAATGGTTGGTAGGTTCATCCATCACCAATACATTAAAAGGAGTAAGCAGCATCTTACACAAAGCCAACCTGTTGCGTTCGCCGCCGGAAAGTACTTTTACTTTCTTCTCAACCTCTTCGCCACTAAACAAGAATGAGCCCAGCATATCACGGACTTTTACTCGGTTGCTATCATTGGAAGCATCTTCCATAGTTTGCAAAACGGTTTTTTCTCCATCCAAATATTCAGCTTGATTTTGAGCAAAATAGCCTATTTGAACATTATGCCCCAGTTTTAAATTTCCTTCGAAAGGAATTTCATCAACAATGATCTTTGCTAAGGTGGTTTTGCCTTGTCCGTTTTGCCCCACAAAAGCTATTTTACTACCTCTTTCAATTAGCAGATCAATATGTTTCAGTACTTTTTTATCACCATAATTTTTTGAAACTTTATGAGCCTCAATAACCACTTTACCTGGCTGAACTGATAAAGGAAAACGAACTCGCATTACAGAAGTATCTTCTATATCTACTTCTATACGTTCAACTTTATCTAATTTTTTTATAAGCGATTGTGCAAAAGCCGCTTTACTAGCCTTGTACCTAAATTTTTCTATCAGTTGCTCGGTCTGTTTGATTTCTTTCTCCTGATTTTTCTGAGCTTGAACTTGCTTTTCTATCAACTCCTTTCGCTGAACAAGGTATTTTGAATAGGGATATTTGTAATCATAAATCTTTCCTAATGAAATCTCAATGGTTCTGTTGGTTACATTATCCAAAAACATTTTATCGTGAGAAACCAACATAATTGCCCCTGCAAAATTCTTTAAAAAAGATTCTAGCCAAATGATAGATTCAATATCTAAATGGTTGGTAGGCTCGTCCAACAACAATATGTCATTATTCTGTAATAACAATTTTGCAAGCTCAATACGCATACGCCAACCTCCTGAAAAAGTATCAGTTAGCTTATCAAAATCTTCTCTTTTAAAACCAAGACCTTGCAATACTTTTTCTGTTTCACCCACATAATTATAGCCGCCAATAACTTCAAACCTGTGTGTAAGATCATGCAAATCAACCATGAGCTGATGGTAAGCATCACTCTCATAATCAGTTCTTTCAGCTAGTTGTTCATTGATATTTTGTAGTTTTTTTTCTACTTCCTTAATTTCCGTAAAGGCTTCGTAGGCTTCCTCCAATACTGTACGCCCTTGCGTAAAATCAATATCCTGCTTTAAAAAACCTATTCTTATGTTCTTATCAAGAGCCAGCGTACCTTTATCAAACTCCTGCTCACCAGCTATGATCCTAAGCAGCGTTGATTTACCGGCACCATTCTTACCTACTAATCCTACTCTATGGCCTCCGTCCAGCTTAAAAGTAATTCCTGAAAAAAGTTCTTCTCCGGCAAACGAAACCGTTATATTATGTGCATTTAGCATCTTTAGTTACAATTGCTACATTATAAAATTTTACTTTTGCAAAACTAATTTAATTTTTAACATTACACATGTTTAAAAAGGGAAGTAAGATATATAGTGTTTTAAACAACAAATGTCCTAAATGCCATCAGGGAGATTTTTTTGCAGATAACAATCCGTTACATTTTAAAAATGTGATGAAAATGAACACTTTTTGCAACAATTGCGGCTTTAAATATGAAATAGAACCTTCCTTCTTTTATGGCGCCATGTACATTTCTTATGCGCTTACGGTAGCCATTTCTATTGCCACTTTTATAATTCTTTACTTATTGGGAATAAACCTTTTATATATTTTTATTGGGATAATTATTGCCTTAATACTGTTTACACCTTTAACATTACGATTGGCACGTTTGATTTACAGTAACATATTTATAAGCTACGATAAAAATTACAAAAACGAAGAAAACTTAAAGCTTATCCATAAAAACGATCAATAGTTATTTCTTTATCCAAAGGCTGATCATTTTCTAAATGTTCGAATAGTTTTTGAGCCATTTTTGGTGCTAATAGTACACCTCTGGTCCCTAGTCCGTTTAAAATTGCCAGTTGTTTGTGTGTTTTATGTTTTCCTAAAATAGGCCTTCTGTCTTTAGTGGTAGGACGCACTCCGGCATTATGATCAATAATTTTGTATTCAGAAGTAATAACTTTTGAAAGTTTTTCAATCAGTTCTTCTTTACCTGCATCAGTTGGCGTAATTGTTTTATCAGTCCAATTGAAAGTAGCACCTACTTTGTACATATCATCACCAATGGGCATTACAAAAACAGCTGATTTTAACATTTCGTCAACTTTTAAATTGGGAGCATAGATCGTTAGGAGCTCACCCTTAGCCCCCATAACAGGTACATCATTAAAAAAAGGATTTTTTTTAATACCATAGCCTTCGCAAAAAACTATTCTTTTAGCAATTACTTCTTTATAAATCAATTCATTATCATTTAAAATAATTGAAAAATGATCGAACGTTTCATTTATCAGAAGATCTTCGGCTATCAAATACGATTTATAAGAATCAATTAATGTTTTTGCATCAATTTTACCAATATTTTTAATCCTGCCAGAGCCAAAAGGTGCAATTACATTTTCATTTTGATTTGGAATAACCTTAGGAATCATATAGTTAGAAAAGAAAGGCTTATCACAAGCCATAAACCAATCATTCTGTTCTTCAATAGATTTGAAAATACGAAGGATTGTTAATTCATAATCAAGCTTTTGTTGAAGTTTCTTTTCTAATTTATCATAAAATGGTTTTGCTAACTTGAGTTGATCCTCAGCATCCCAAACGGGAGTAAATCGTTTTAAAATAACCGGATTGTATGCCCCGGCTGCCACTATGGAAGAGTTTTGCGAAGCGTCTTCATATACTAAAAAGGTTTTGCCTTCTTCCAATAATTTTTCTGCGAAAGCAAGACCTGCCAACCCTAATCCTACAATGATATAATCTACTTTCATAAAGCAAATGTACACTGTAAAAGTTCAAAAAAGAATACTTTTTAAAACAAAAACTCCCACCTCAATTAAGAGGCAGGAGTCTGCAATATACTATAAGTGAATATTAATAATTCCACATATCAAGTTCTTTGTTTCTGATGTTCTCTTTAAGCTTATCAGCTTCAAGAACCTGGAACAAAGCGTTACCTTTAATGTATTCTGCCACATCTCTGTTTCCGTAAATATTTTCTTCTCTGTAAATACTTGCTACGAAGCGACGTGCATTCAACAAGTGGTCATAAGAAAGAGGGTATGCAGAGTTTTGCTGATTGAAAACTTTCATTTCATGTGTTACTTCCCTGGCACCCGGATACCACACCCAGAATAATTCAACCAGTTCTTCATCACCACCTTCTTGATCAATAAAATTAACATCCGGAGCTACAGGGGCAATACCTAATAAACGGTATTTTAATTCGCCTTGTCTTTTGTCGAAGTACCAAACTCCCTTTATTTTGAGTCCGGTAATATCTCCAGAAGTCAAATCTCTTTTATCAATGTATTCTTCTGTTATTTGCTCTCCGGCATTTAACAAATCTATACCTGCATCACTGGTGTCAACTCTAGACATACGAGATTGAATATCATTGAAAGTCAATTTGTTTTCAAAATAAGAATCTTCATATACATCTACAATTTCACCACTTTTAATACCCCTTAACAGTGTATCATATAGAGATCTTCTATTAGAGCTAATGTTGCTAGTATCTACAGGATAATAGAATGGTAAATTAATTTTCTCATTCAAATCTATATACTCCCATACAACTTTAGACCACAAAATATCTCTATCATCAATGTAACCGTAAGGTAATGGTCCGTCATTATCAGCTGCCATCTGTTCTACCGTTTTCATTCCGATTTCTTCAGGAATTCTGGCATTCAACAAATTAGCTTGTGCGTTGATTGCACCAGTTGCTAATAAGGCAACACACACTACTAAAAAACCTCTAATATTCATGATTACTAATTTATTAATTTGTTATTTCTATACTTAGTATACCTACTTTTTTCAACAAGTAGCTACTATTTCCTGCAATTTTAGCTTTTACGTCAAATATCATTACATCATCACCAGGTCTTGCAGAGTTTAATGCTCTAATTGCATTGGCATCTAACTTAGTACCTCTTACCTCTACTGCTGGTTTGCCCGGTACTTTGAACATAAATCCTGATACGTTTAAGTTAAGATCGAACACAAAGTCTGGCAACGTAGCACCGATAGTTACTTTGGCTAATGTAGACTTAGGCATTTTTATTCTACCCCACTCACCACGAGCTGTAGCCATAGGAGCCGGAATATCTTTAATTCTAAAGGTTTGTGCTGAATTTACAGGTGTTCCATCAGGTAACGTTGCAGATACATTGATCTTTACTTCTTTACCATTACCAGGGTTCATCACATATTTACCAACACCTGCTACTTTTTTCAAACCAGGAGCAGTAGCCTTTACAGCATTATCTGCTACACCCGGCATTGAAATGGTTATTGGGTTTTCTACACCTCTATACACCACATTCATTTTGTCAGCTGAAATTACAGCACTGTTAGGTTTTGCAACAACTGCATACGATTGATTTACCTCTAGTTCAACTGGCTTTCCATTCTCCATAAAGATAAATTTCCCTTTCACTTCATTTTCACCAACATTACCAGAAGGAAAATCTAATACAGCGCCTCCATCTTTAAAGTTTTCTGGAGAAATTTCTTTTCCATTGATGATAACTTGGTGAGGTTTTAGACTTGCATCATACCTACCTAATACCACTTTCCCTTTAAAGTTGTTACCTTGTAATGTGGCCGGCGTTTCAGGTATCAAAATAGTCGTATAGTTTTTCATAGAAACGTCACCTTCTAACTGTCCTTGCACCATGGCTGTCAACATTTCTTGCTCGGTAGCTTTAATATCAGCCTGCATTTGTGTAAGGTTTGTAATAGTTGTGATTAATGGGAAACCTTCGTAGCGGTTATTGATCCATGGTTGTGTACCATCTGCAGCTTTTTGTTCTGATGTATCAAAGCGTTGCTTTACGTTTTCACTAAGACCTTTATAATCATTACCAAGAATTCCAACAACTTGATCTCTATACGTATTAATCTTATCTACAAAAGCTTGGCCTTGTTCAGTAAGTTTTTCTCCTTTAAAGAAGTACTCATTTCCAGCATCTTCACTATCCATAGACTCATAATTGGTTGGGTCTTCAACATCTTTCAAAAGATCTTGCTTCATTTTTTCTAAATGGGCATTGAAATCTAACGAAAGAGCCTGAATTTTTTGAGCCTTTTCATTGTGAGCTTCATATTTCTCTTTTTGTTCTGCAGCTTTAGTGGCTAAATTCGCATACGTTGCCGCGTTCTTATTATCTGCCGATATGTTTGCATCGGTCAGTTTTTCGTTCATGAATCCGAATGCAGAAAGTACTTGCTTAGACATGTTCATTGCTAGCATCGCAATGAATACTAAGTACATCAAGTTGATCATTTTCTGCCTCGGGGTTAATTTTCCTCCTGCCATTTTTTTCTAATTAGGGTTAATTTAGTTTAGTTATTCAATTAATATTTCTACTAATTAGCTCCTCCTCTATTAGACATAGCCGAAAGCATTCCACCGTATACTCCATTTAATGAAGATAGGTTTGTAGCTAAAGATTCCATTTGTTCTTTTAGCTTTAATGTGTTTTCTACAACAGCTTCGCTCATTTCTGATTGTTTAGCAGCACTGTCATATTGTACTTTATATAAACTGTTTAATGATTCCATTTGAGATGCAGCTAATGAAAGTTGCTCGCTATATTTATTAGTTGCAGTTACTGAATTTGCAGCAGGTGCAATATTTTCAGCAGCTTCGGCAAAACTTTCTATACTTGTAGCTAATCTTCCCATTTTTTGAGAATCCAATTGTGCTTCAGCCAACATTGCATCTAATTTATCAGATAGGTTGTCTCCATTCTTGCCGTTTTTCTCTGAAGCTTGTCCTCCTGCTAATTCAGGATATACTAAAGACCAATCCAAGTCTTCTTCTACCGGTTCAAATGCAGATAATGCAAATACTATCGCTTCTACAACCATACCTAATGTTAACATAACACCTCCGGTTAATGGTCCTATACTAAAGTGCAAGATTTTAAATAATGCACCTATGATTACTACTGCGGCCCCTAGACCGTAAGCCATGTTGTACAATTTTTTTGTTCTGTGTGATTGTGCCATAATTCTTTTGTTTTTTGGGTTAATTTTAGTTGTTAACTTTAATTTGGGTTATTTAAACGCTTGTTTTAGATATTTATTATTTTATTTCTTTTTTTTGTCTCCCATACTGGTTCCAAGGTAGTCTTGTACTGTTCTGAAACCTATGTAACTTCTTGCTGAGTCTCCATATTCGTAATCTCTGGTACTAACTTCTAAGAAGTAAGCTACATCTTTCCAAGAACCTCCACGTACTACTTTTCTATGATTGTCTGAATCTTCTACGTTAGGGTTCATTGTAGAACCTAAGTAATACGATGCTGGGTTATATGCTGTGTTAGTCCATTCTGCAACGTTACCGGCCATTTGGTATAAACCGTAATCATTAGGTTGGAATGATTTTGCTTCGATAGTATATAAAGCTCCATCTGCTGCATAATCTCCTCTTTCTGGTTTAAAATTTGCTAAGAAACATCCTCTATCATCCAATGTATAAGGGCCTCCCCATGGATATTTTGCATATTCCAATCCTCCACGGGCTGCATATTCCCATTCGGCTTCTGTTGGTAATCTAAAGCTAGGTACTTTTGAAGATCCTTTCTTTTTAGCAGATCTTAAGAATACGTTTTTCTTTTGAGTTCTGTAATCGCAGAAAGCTTTTGCTTGACTCCAAGTAACTCCCACAACTGGGTAATCATTATATGCTTGATGCCAGAAATAATCTTGATGCATCGGATCGTTATATGAATAGTTAAAGTCTTTTACCCATACTGTAGTATCAGGATATACTGCTACAACGTGTTGTCTTACAAAATCACTTCTTTTACCGCTTTGACGAGCTGCTCCTTCCCTATCAAATGTATAATATAAGTATTTTAGGTTTTTGGTATCTACAATTCTTCTACCATCAAAAGATTCAGTTATTGGTACATACATACTATCCATAGCTTCAGCATAATACTGATCAGGGAATTCATTTACATCCCAAACTAATTCAGGTTCCCAATTAAGGGCTTTACCTTCTGTTGGAGAATTCAAATCACCTAAACTACCATAGTTATCCATCATATATTTATAATACACGTTGGCAGTAGTATCAGGTTCTGCAAATTTATATTTTTGAATGCCACTAACATCTTTGTCGTTAGAAGCTCCAGCATCTGCGTCAGCGCTAGCTGCACCAAAACCTACTTCTTCTGCAAGGATAGCCAGTTTAGTCCTTACTACGGAGTCTCTTACTCTTACAACGAATTCTCTATACTCGCTGTTGGTAATTTCTGTTTCGTCCATATAAAAAGGCCTAACAGTAACTGTTCTTGAAGGGGCATTTAGTGCTCCGGCAACATCCTCATCAACTTTACCCATAGTAAATGCTCCACCTGGAATCAAAGTCATTCCTAATGGTTTCTCCGGGAAAAATTTCTTTTGTGATCTAACACCTACTAGTTCTCCTTTATCACTTGAACCACAGCTTGTTGCTAATGCTAGAACAGCAAGTAAAAAATAAATGGTTACTCTTTTCATAAATGTAAATTTATTATCCCGTATAAGGGAGCAATACTTATTTAATAATTAGTTAATAAATTGTGACTAAATATTCATTGATTTAGACAAATCACTTTAAGAACGAGAAAAAATTGTATTTAGTGTGTACTAACTCAATTTTCTGAAAGTTTTCCACCATCTTTCGGGGATTACCTGATTACCCGCTCTTAAGTAATCTTGATACGTACATGGTATTAACGTACGCTTTGTAGATTTATTATTTGGATGTTCAATTTCCATCCACCACCTGTCACTTTTATTACTTTTGAAGAAGTTTATAGTAGTATCATCAACAGGTACCATATATTTAGTGTAGTCTTTTTTAGAAGTAAAAGGATATTCATTAACCCTAAAATTATAGCCTTCTATAAAATACCATATCATTTGTGCAATAAGGTGCGCGGTTTGGTCTTTTTCATCTAACAGATGATTGTATTCATAAATACCGAACGATGAAACTCTGTCGCTTATCCCCGCATATCGGCAAATAGCGCAAATAGCTTCACCATAAAAACCATTAGGAACAGCATTTTTATTTGCCGGAGCTTCTGCCCTTCTTACTGCTCCGATATCTATGCTAACAATATCAGTATCTCTCATTACAGGTTCTACGATCTTAACATCACCTGCTACTTCGCCAAGCCTGTAAGCATCAAAATGTAGTTTTTCCAACAGGTCTATTTCTTCCTGAGAGTTAAAATATGTTTGGTATCCTATATTGGTATAATTAAACAGATTGTTGGGCTTTTCCATTACAATCTTACTAAGGTAAGATGTTGAAGAAACTTCTTCATCAATACTGCCCAAATCAAATTTAGTATCTACTACTGTTAAGTTTACGGTTTGTTCCAACTTATCATAAGCACGGTAGTTGGCGTAGGTAAGATCTTGCCCTCCTCCTATAATAATAGGTGTAATTTTTTTCTTTGACAGTTCAGCAATAATTTCTTGAAGTGCATAATACGTATCATCTTCTTCCTTGCCTTTTGCAAGATCGCCTAAATCTGCAATAGCAGAAAACCAATTGCCAGGATATAGCTGATACAGATACTTTCTGATAATATCAAAATTATCGCCAGTACCCATATTGTCTACTGAGCCTCTTCCTTCTTTAATACCGATAATGGCAATTTGAACACCTTCTAGAGCTGGAAGTCCCTCTTTCTTTGAATGAATCTTTACCGATTTACCAAGTGCCTGATTTGGCAACAACGCTATGTGAGCCACAATGGCATCATTAACCGGTTGTAAAAATTCAAAACTCATATACCTAAAATATAGAGGCTAAAATACAAATTATTTTGAAGTGGTTTTCTTTGCCGTTTTCTTTTTAGAAGTATTTTTTTCAATAAGTTCTTTAACCTCTTCTAGTGTAAGTTTCTCTGCTTTTACCGAACTTGGCAATTCAATTTTAGTTCTGCCTTTAATAATATTGTGTTTTCCCCAACGTGCCTTTTCAACTTTAATACCTTCCTTTTCCCAATTATGGACAACTTTTTCTTTGTCCTTTTTCAGCTTATCTTCAATAAGTTCTGCTACATCTGATGAAGTTAAATTATCAAAATCATATTTTTTATTGACGTTGATAAACATATTATTCCATTTGATGAAAGGCCCAAACCTGCCAACGCCTTTTTGAACCGGAAGGCTTTTATATTCAGCAATAGGCGCATCGGCTTCTTGTTTTGCCTTTATCAATTCAATGGCTCTGTCAAGATCAACTGACAATGGATTCTCACCTTTTTCAAGGGAAACGAATTTTTTACCAAACCGAACAAAAGGTCCAAATCTACCAACAGCTACTACAATTTCTTCTCCTTTATATTCGCCCAATGTTCTGGGCAATTTAAAAAGATCTAGTGCTTCCTCTAAGGTTACACTTTCAATGGTTTGTTCTTCTTGTAGGCTGGCAAACCTCGGTTTTTCATCATCAGAGGCTTCACCAATTTGGATCATAGCTCCAAACTTGCCCAAACGTGCATATACATTTTTGCCGGTTTCAGGTTCAACACCCAACAATCGTTCGCCTTTAGCTCTCTCGGCATTTTCTGCTACATCTTCCACCTGAGGGTGAAAATCAGTATAAAACTCCTTGATCATGGATGTCCAATCTTCTTTTCCTCTGGCAATATCATCAAATTCTTCTTCTACTTTTGCCGTAAAACCATAATCCATAATTCCGGCAAAGTTTTCTACTAAAAAGTCGTTTACAATTCTGCCTATATCGGTTGGAACTAATTTTCCTTTATCAGAGCCTACTTTTTCTGTTAAGGTCTTTTCACTAATAGCCCCTGATTTTAATTTCAACTCAACATATGCTCTTTCAACACCATCAATAGTTCCTTTTACAACATATTCTCTTTTCTGGATAGTAGAAATAGTTGGCGCATAAGTAGAAGGCCTTCCAATACCTAACTCTTCCAAATGTTTTACCAACGATGCCTCTGTATATCTATATGGAGCTTTAGTATATCTTTCTGTCGCTGTAATATATTTATTAGCCAACTTTTCATTGACCATTAATTTAGGTAACATCCCTGCTTGTTCTTCTTCGTCGTAATCAGTACCCTCTAAATACACTTTTAAAAATCCTTCAAAAGTTATTACCTCTCCGTTTGCCACTAATACTTCTTCATTATTTGAATTAGCAATCCTTACGTTGGTACGTTGTAGTTTTGCTTCACTCATCTGCGATGCCAATGTTCTTTTCCAAATCAAACTGTACAAGCGCCCTTCATCAAATCCTAAAGTAGCCTCTTGTAAGTTCATGTCGGTTGGACGGATAGCTTCATGCGCTTCTTGCGCATTTTTAGCATTTGAAGTATAGTTTCTAGGCTTACTATATTCTGATCCGTAAAATGAAACAATTGCTTTTTGAGCTGCGTTTCTAGCCTCATCCGATAAGTTTACACTATCCGTTCTCATATACGTTATAAGTCCGGCCTCATATAAACGCTGTGCCATCATCATCGTTTTTGCCACCGGAAAATTCAACTTACGTGAAGCTTCCTGTTGTAACGTAGATGTTGTAAATGGAGGTGCTGGAGATTTGCTTGCAGGTTTAGTTTGAAGATCTTCAACGGTAAACTCTGCTCCTACACACGATTGTAAGAATTGTTCTGCTTCCTCTTTGGTATCAAAGCTTTTTGGCAGTTTTGCTTTAAATTTTTTTCCTTCAGAATTGCTAAACTCTGCATCTATCCTAAAAGAAGCAACTGGTACAAAATTTTCAATTTCACGTTCACGTTCAACAATTAAACGTACAGCAACTGATTGTACCCTACCTGCCGACAAGCCACCTTTTACTTTTCTCCAAAGCACGGGAGACAGTTCATACCCTACCAACCTGTCTAACACTCTTCTAGCTTGCTGGGCATTCACTAAATTATAATTGATACTTCTAGGGTTTTCAACTGCTTTTAAAATAGCATTTTTGGTTATTTCGTGAAAAACGATACGCTTAGTAGCATCCTTATCCAGTTTTAACTGTTCAAATAAGTGCCATGCAATGGCTTCTCCCTCACGGTCCTCATCACTTGCTAACCAAACCGTTTCGGCTTTATTTGCGAGGTCTTTCAACTTTTTTACAACAGCTTTTTTATCAGAAGAAACTCTGTATTTTGGCGAAAAATCTCCTTCTACATCTACGCCTAATTCTTTTGAAGGAAGATCGGCAATATGTCCAAAACTAGACTCTACCTGAAAATCCTTACCTAAAAACTTTTCAATTGTTTTTGCCTTTGCGGGCGACTCTACTATCACTAAATTTTTTGCCATAAGCTATTGAATATAAACAAATAATATTCTTAAAAGCGTTTTTTGAAAACGTTTTTGAGACTGCAAAAGTATATAGATTTTTTTTAATGCAAATTTCAGGCTGCTTTTTTAAATAAAAAACCACTTTTTTCAAAGTGGTCTTCTCGCTCTTTCTCATAACATTTATTGTAAAGAAAACTTGCTGATCAGAAGGATTCCGCCCTCCCCGTACTCATATTGATACAACATATTATCACCAATCATCAACAGGTGATCTTCCAGCGGAATGACGTCATGCGTGGTGATATCTTTGAAATCATTTAGCATTATTAAGTTTTCCACATCTGTTTTATCATATACCTTAAGGCCTGAACTTCCGTCACAAACAAATAATAGATTATTCAGAATCCCAAGCCCGTAAGGACCATCCATAGCATAAGATTTTACCAGTTCCGGATTTTGAATATCACTGATGTCCACAACTTGCAGGCTGCTCTCTGTTGCTCCACAGGTATTTCCGGCCCTCAGTGTGATATAGGCGTAGGTGTCATCCACCACCACAGGGTCACAAGCCGTGCCGTGTCTGAATTCAGAGACGTATTTCGGACTTTCAGGTGATTCAATATCATATATAAAAACTCCGGTCATACTGCCCAAAAAGAGATAAACACCCCGGTTAAAAATCGTTTCAATGTCGAATCCGGCATAGACGTCGGTGATCTTATTGGGTGCATTGAGATTGCTGATATCAAAAACATGAATACTGTGACTGTCTACGGCATACAGGTAATCGGAAACTATTTTAAATCGTGCCAGTGAACCTCCCTGCCCCTGGGCATCAAATTCAGCTGCATTGGCTGCCAGTAAGAAACCACCTGAAAAGACACTGCGCTGTAAGGCATCGATCTCAGCCTGTGTTTTCCATTCATTTTTTATTTCCCATCCCACCAGTATTTCACCAGTTGTATAGTTTTGTTGCGAAAAGTCAAAAAACACATCATCTTCAAATATGAAGGGCACATAAGCCGGAAACACATCTTTCAACCGGTTTACCTCCTTAATATCATTGATATCGGAAATATCAAAGACCACCAGGTCCATCAGGCTATCGGCATACAGGTAATCGCCTTTTACTTCCATATCCTTATTGGCAGGAATCTCTAAAAAAGCGATTTTTTGCGGATTTTTGGGATTCGTGTTGTCAATAACATGTATTCCTTTATCAAGGTCATTGACAAAGATCAGGTTCTTATAAGTGTAAATCTTTGCGGATTGCTCGATCGGAACCGGTGAAGTCACTTTCACGGCACTCCTGAGCTCATCAAGGGTCATGTATTTAGGCTTTGCGACCTTTACCAATAAAGTATCATTATTGTTTTCACAGGCTTGCAGGGCAATAAAAAGTAATGTGAGCAGTATGATGATCCTGGTTTTCATAGAATAGTAATTTGAGCTTTTAATTAGAGATACCGACTCAACGGAAAGGTTGCGTCAAATTTTAAATGACAATTTGTCATCTTTTTTGGAAATTGGTTATATCTTTGCAATCCAATTGTTTTTAACGATGAGTGCAGAAAACGTAATAGAAGAAAAGAAACAAGGATTAGCATTGGTAACTGAGGCCAGGGCCGACAATCATAAAAAGTTATTTATCGAGAGTTACGGGTGTCAGATGAACCTCAACGACAGTGAGATCGTCGCGGCTATACTGGCTGACCAGGGGTTCAACACCACACAAAAACTGGAAGAAGCCGACCTGGTTTTGGTCAATACCTGTTCCATTCGTGATAAGGCAGAGCAGACTGTCAGGAAAAGGCTGCAATACTATCATAAGGTCAAAGAAGTAAATCCGAAGATGAAAGTGGGTGTATTGGGCTGTATGGCCGAACGCCTGAAAGCCAAATTTCTGGAAGAAGAAAAGATAGTTGACCTGGTAGTTGGCCCCGATGCTTACCGTGACCTCCCCAATCTGATTGAGGAAGTGGAAGCCGGCCGGGATGCCGTTAATGTGATCCTCTCCAAAGAAGAGACCTATGCCGATGTATCGCCGGTACGCCTGAACTCCAATGGGGTTACTGCATTTGTATCCATAATGCGTGGCTGCGACAATATGTGTACTTTTTGCGTAGTGCCATTCACCCGTGGCCGTGAACGCAGTCGGGACCCGAAAAGTATTTTGAGTGAAATACAGGAACTGGCTGATAAGAATTTTAAAGAAGTTACCCTGCTGGGACAGAATGTAGACAGTTATTTATGGTATGGAGGCGGACTTAAAAAAGACTTTAGCAAAGCTTCCGGAATTGCACAGGCCACAGCCGTAAATTTTGCACAATTGCTCGATATGTGTGCAGTAAACTTTCCGAAAATGCGTTTTCGTTTTTCAACCTCCAATCCGCAGGATATGACTTTGGAGGTAATTCATGTCATGGCGAAACACAAGAACATATGCAAGTACATACACCTGCCGGTGCAGAGCGGCAGTGACAGGATGTTGCAGGCCATGAACAGGCAACATACCCGTGCTGAATATGTAGAGCTGGTTGACAATATTTACCGGATCATTCCCGATATCGCCCTGAGCCAGGATATGATAGCCGGTTTTTGTGGTGAAACAGAAGAAGATCATCAGCAAACCCTTTCGCTGATGGACTATGTGAAGTACGATTTCGGATTTATGTTTGCGTATTCCGAAAGGCCCGGTACACCGGCTGCCAAGAAGATGGAAGACGATGTGCCCCTGGAAGTTAAAAAAAGACGCCTGGCAGAGATCATCGATCTGCAGCAACAACATTCTTTGTACCGGACTCAACAGCATGTAGGAAATATTGAGGAAGTATTGATAGAGGGAACCTCCAAAAAATCGGATGCCCATTACAAAGGGCGGAATTCGCAAAATACCGTGGTCGTGTTCCCCAAAGAAAATTATCAGATCGGGGATTTTGTAAATGTAAAAATTGAAAATTGTACCTCTACTACGCTCATAGGGAAAGCTGTGGGGCACAGTGATAATAATTGATTGATATTTCGCGCTTTATATGAAATATTATTTAGACAGATTCCTGCCTTCGCAGGAAACCGAAGGTTCGACGTAGTCAATGACAAATAAAATACATGGAAAACTTACAAACCATAAAACAACGCTTTGGCATTATCGGCAATGACATGCAGCTAAACCGTGCTATTGAGAAAGCAATACGGGTGGCAGCAACGGATATATCAGTGCTGGTCACCGGTGAGAGCGGGGTCGGTAAAGAGAGTATCCCGAAGATCATCCACCAGCTCTCGCATCGCAAACATGCAAAATACATTGCCGTAAACTGCGGGGCTATACCCGAAGGTACCATTGACAGTGAACTTTTCGGGCATGAAAAAGGCTC
>JAGQYU010000346.1 GCA_020435885.1 Flavobacteriaceae bacterium | reverse complement strand
TTGCAGATTATGCTGCAATTGAAGCTTTTAAAAGACACTATTATTAATCATGTTCAGAGTATTAATATTCATTTTCTTTATCTCATCATTGCTTTCATGTAAAAAAGAAAATAAAGGTATTGATATTACGGGTACATGGCAATTAGTATCTGCTGTTACAATAAAAGAAGGCGTTGTTACTAATAATTTTAATAGTGCTAATGAAAAAGTAATAAAAATTATAAATAACGATCATTTCGCTTTTTTTCGGCATGATTTTAATAAAGGCAAAGACTCTGCAACAGCAACATTCGTTTCCGGTGCAGGAAATTATACTTTAACAGGGAATAAATACGAAGAGTATTTAGAATATTGCAATTATAGAGATTGGGAAAAAAACAGTTTTGAATTCAATCTTGAGATAAAAGGAGATACTTTAATTCAAACTGGTTTTGAAGAAGTTGAAGCATTGGGTATTGCTCATGAAATTGTTGAAAAATTTATAAGACTTAAAAAAAATTAGTTTACTAATCAATTTTTTATCAAACATAAATAACAAAAAACTTTATTTATGCTTCAAATTACAATAAAGGTACTTTAAACATTATTAATCATTTTAAGTAATTACACAATGAAAAAATTCATACTATCAATATTGCTGTTATGCTCCATTTTAGTAAATGCACAGCATAATATCATACCTATACCTGTTAGTTATGAATCAACAGATATAACATTTAATGCAAATTCATCAATCAACCTTGATTATGATTCAAAAAATAGCGATCTCTCTTTTTCTATCGATCAATTAAAAACTTTTTTAGAAACAAAAGGTTTTGAAGTAAATATCAATAAAAAGAAAGCAGCTACTAATATCATTATTAAAATAGCAAAAAAAGAAGATGAACAGTTAGGAAATGAAGGCTATAAATTAACTGTTGGAGCGGATGACATTGCTTTAACAGCAAACAAAACTGCCGGAGTTTTTAATGGTATTCAGACCTTAAAACAACTTTTTTTTGGAGCTGAAAGCGGAAAAGTAACAATTGATGGTTGTTCAATTGTTGATTATCCACGTTTTAAATGGAGGGGCTTAATGTTAGATGTTAGCCGTCATTTCTTTCCTGCCGACAATGTAAAAAAATACATCGATAAAATGGCCGAGTATAAATTCAATGTATTCCATTGGCATTTAACTGATGATGAAGGATGGCGTATTGAAATAAAATCATTACCAAAACTCACCCAAAAAGGTGCTTGGAGGGTGGAAAGACATGGAAAATTTGGAGAGGAAAGACCTTTTCCAAAAGAAGGAGAAAAACCAACTTATGGAGGTTTTTACACTCAGGAAGAGATTAAAGATGTCATTAAATATGCGGCTGATAGAAATATAACCATTGTGCCGGAAATAGATGTTCCAGGGCATAGTATGGCTGCTTTGGCTGCTTATCCTGAACTTTCCACTAAAAAAGAACCCAAATTTGTAAACCCTGGAAGCAAATTTGCTGAATGGTATAGTAATGGTAAATTTAAAATGTTAATTGAAAATACGGTAAACCCTACAGACGAAAAGGTTTATGATTTCTTAGACAAAGTTTTTACTGAAGTTGCCGAACTTTTCCCCGGAGAATATATTCATATGGGTGGCGATGAAGCGTATCATGGCTATTGGGATGAAGATGAAAGTGTTCAAAAATTCATGAAAAAGAACAAAATAAAAGACAGCCATCATCTACAAAGTTATTTTGTAAAACGTGTTGAAAAGATAATAAACAGCAAAGGCAAAAAAATGATCGGTTGGGATGAAATCCTTGAAGGTGGTTTAGCCAAAAGTGCAACGGTGATGAGCTGGCGAGGTATGGAAGGTGGTATTGAAGCTGCTAAAATGGGTCATGAAGTTGTAATGTCTCCTACTACATATGTTTATTTAGATTACAGCCAAGGTGATAATAGCTTAGAAAATGTAATCTACGCTCACCTCAGCCTACAAAAAACGTATGATTTTGAACCAGTACCTGATGGTATAGACCCAAAATATATCTTAGGTGGGCAAGGTAACCTATGGTCGGAAGCCGTCCCCACTATACAATTTGCTTTATATATGACTTATCCAAGAGCTTTATCTATATCTGAAACGTTATGGTCTCCAAAAGATCATAAAGACTGGAATAGTTTTGTAACAAGAGTAGAAACACATTTTGATGTTTTTGACAAACAAAATATAAATATCTCAAAAGCAGTTTATGATCCTATTGTGAAAGTATACACTAAAGATGGAAAACTGATGTGTGAATTAAGCAACAACATCGCTAATA
>JAGQYU010000345.1 GCA_020435885.1 Flavobacteriaceae bacterium | reverse complement strand
AAACATCCTTATCAAAAATGATTGGCGATGATTTTAATGCAAAATTGGTGCTGGAGCGTTTTGCTGATAATCCTTTTTTACCTAAGTATTATGCCGATATGGAACGCTATGCTTTTCCGTTGGAAATGAGCTTTTTAGCAGATAGATTTCAGCAATTAACTGATGATTTAGCACAATTCGATCTGTTTAAGAATTTTATAATTTCTGACTATTACATTTTTAAATCGCTCATATTTGCTCAAGTTTCACTTCCAAAAGAAGAATATGTACTTTATAGAAGAATGTTTGATATTTTATATAAGGAAATAACCAAACCCGACCTATACGTTTACCTCTATCAAAATACCGAAAGGTTACTTGAAAATATAAAAACGCGTGGCAGAGATTACGAACAGAACATTCCACAAGAATATCTGGAAAAGATACATCTAGGCTATTCTAACTTTATAAAAACGGAGCAAAATTTAAACACGTTGATCATTGATGTGTCTGAACTCGATTTTGTAAATTCTGAAGAAGATTATACTAAAATTATTAAACAAATCAATGATTTTAAGATATAGGCCTTTTATTTATTCAACTCTAATTTTTCAGCAAAATACTCACAAAAATCTTTCATGGTTGCTGTCATTTTTTCATCATTAGTAGCCCTGTAAAATGTGTCGGACATTGAAAGTAATGTTTGATGAAAGAAATGTTTCATCTCTTCCAACGGCATATCTTTGGTCCATAAATCCATTTTTAAAGTTTCTTTAGCCTTATGATCCCAAACCGATAATAAAACTGCTTTTGTTGGCTCATTAGACACACCGCCATCAGGAGCATTCCAAGCCATTTTCTCAGGAATTTTATTCTCATCCAGTTTAACTGTAATTTTTATATCTGAAGTATGCTTTACCATTACTTTGTAGGTTTATATTTTGATCGTTTAAAAATATCTTCGTTATCTGTTCCCAACATCTCCTGTAAAGAAATAGCATTCTTTTCCATAAAGGCTCTTACAATTTGCCAGCCAAACCAAACCCCAATGCTTCCGGGAGTTTCACTATCATTCTCTAAATAAAATTTAGAGAAAGGAGCTTTATCAAGAAACCTTCTGTTCAACTCCTGATCGGTACTAAAAAGCAACTCACCTTGCACAAAATACTTCCAAACTTCTTCGTCATTAACATCAGCCCAATCAATTTGTTCTTGTGTGTAGCCCATTTTCAACGCATCAGAAATTGTTGGAAGGTAAGCATCCAATAGATATTTTTTCTTCCCTTCCTGAATTATCTTTGAAATGAAAGTCCTGTCATTAGAAGGTGGAATCTGAACCTCAGCAATAGCTTCAGCCACATCAACAACAATTCTATCCTTCTTAAAATTATCTTTTATATACTTGGGAAAATCATTATAAATCTTACTAGTATCACCTAAATATACATCTAACGAAATTAGCAATAAACTATCAGCATACACAACACCATTTTCATAATCTACATTAGTAATTAATGTGTTAATTGTTGGAGCCTTAAAGTTCGGATAGTAATACTTAATATGTTTAAAAAGGTCTGTCAATTGCTCTTGCACATCACTAAAATCATCATACAATTTCTGAGTTTCCGAATAAAGTTCTAGCTCATCCTTATCAGTCATTTTAGCAACCCAAACACTATCCGAAGTGCTGAGCGGAAAAAGCAACGGGTACTTTTGTTTTAAATCAGGAAGGTTTTCAGCAGCACTATTATAGAATTCTTTTTCAAAACGTTCTACTGTAACATCAATATCAATTGCTGACACATCAATATCTAGTTTATTTTTCTTTTCGCAACTTATCAGCAAAACAACAATCACAAAAAAATAAATGTATTTATATAGTTGCATAAAATTTTTAGTTTTTTAGTATTTTCGTTGAAAATTAATTAGCAAATACAGCTTTTTTAATTAAAAAATTAGATAAACTATATTTTAGTTTTTCGGATAACAAAACTACTAAATTGTTTTACAATGCAAACTGAAAAAGTTATAAATCATATTGTTAACTGGTTGAAAGATTATGCCACAAATGCAAAAATCAAAGGTTTTGTAATCGGCGTTTCCGGAGGTATTGACTCTGCCTTAACCTCTACACTTTGTGCTAAAACTGGATTACCAACTTTATGTTTGGAAATGCCTATACACCAAGCCAAGAGCCAAGTAAGCCGTGCATTGAACCATATAACATGGTTGCAACAAAACTTTGATAATGTGTCTATGACCCAAGTTAATTTAACTCCTGTTTTTGATAGTTTAGTAGCTTCTTTTCCTCCTGTTGAAAATGAAGAGCAACGGTTTATGAGTTTAGCTAATACACGGGCTAGGCTACGAATGACTTCCTTATATTATTTTGCGGCATTACACAACTATTTAGTAGCCGGAACCGGCAATAAAGTGGAAGATTTCGGCGTAGGTTTTTATACCAAATATGGTGATGGCGGTGTAGATATCAGCCCCATTGCCGATCTAATGAAAACTGAAGTATATGCTCTGGCTGAACATTTAGGAATTAACAACGATATTTTAGTGGCACCTCCCACGGATGGCCTTTGGGGAGATGATAGAACCGACGAAGACCAGATTGGAGCCTCGTACCCGGAGTTAGAGTGGGCTATGCAAATGGATGAACAAGGCAAAAAAGCAAGTGATTTTACTGGTAGGCAAAAAGAAGTGTTTGAAATTTACAAACGTTTTAACAGAGCTAATAAACATAAAATGATACCTATACCTGTTTGTGAGATACCGGAACAATTGAAAAGTTAAACCACCCTATTCAGTTTTTCATAAAGTAGTTTTTTTAATGAGGTATAATTAACAACCATTTCTAACATAGGCTGCTTGTCTTCTTCTTCGTTTTGTTCTTCCAACAATTCTTTTATTTTGAGTTCTATCAGTATTCTACGAAGATTTAAAATGGCATCCATTACCAGTTTTGAAAGGCTTTTATCTTTTGCTCGTACATAGATTTCTTTTCGCATCCAGTCACTCAACACATGTTTTTCGTCTTCCATCAACATATCGGCCACCAATTGTCCAATCTCAGCATCGTGGTGATTAACAAAAGTATCTGCATCAATGCGTTCATTTTGATTTAATTGATGGATGATATCATAATATATTTTTTTAAACGCCTCATTACTGAACTCAATTTCATCATCTTGCAAATGCAGATAAATTTCGCTGGCAACTGTATTTTGATACTGTTCTTTTTTTAGCTTTACATGACCCTCATCATCTTCTACCTCCACATAATCCACAAAATCTACTTCTTTATTACCATACAACAATAGTATTTCAATCAATTTTTGTTCAAGTATATTGAGCTGATCTGTTTTAGAGAATTGTTGTCCTTTATTCTTTACCACCTCAAAAGTGGATG
>JAGQYU010000069.1 GCA_020435885.1 Flavobacteriaceae bacterium | reverse complement strand
TAAGTTCCTCTATAGAAAATAGAAAACACATCGTTAAAACAACTACAGAAAGTTTTACTACCAATCAACTTATTTTTTGCGGGGGTTTACAATCGGACAGATTAGCTACGAAAAGCGGAGTAAAGGCAGCTATGCAAATTGTAGGTTTTAGAGGCGATTATTATGAGTTGAAACCGGAAGCAGCCCATAAGATAAAAAATCTGGTATATCCTGTGCCTGATACTAATTTTCCATTTTTGGGAGTTCATTTTACCAGAATGATTGAAGGTGGTGTGGAATGTGGCCCTAATGCAGTATTTTCCTTTAAGAGAGAAGGTTATGCCACTACCAGTTTTAATTTGAATGATACATTGCAAGCCTTAACTTATAAAGGAACATGGAAATTATTCAAAAAATATTGGAGGAAAGGAATAGATGAGTACCGAAGAGCTTTTTCTAAAAAGTTATTTGTTAAAGCATTGCAAAAAATGATGCCTACCATAACGGAAAATGATGTAATACCGTGCAGGGCAGGAGTGCGGGCACAAGCTATTGATTTTAATGGTAATATGGTAGATGATTTTAAAATCTACGAAAAAGATGGCAACATCCATGTACTGAATGCGCCTTCACCTGCGGCAACTTCATGTTTAGCCATTGCTGATGAAATTGTAAGTAGAATTAAGAAGTAGTTAGAAACGCTTGGCTCTTTTTTTCTTTGATCCGCTAAAATTTCCGTAGTCTTTTTTACCTCGGTTAAAACTTTTATTATCGCTTTTTCCTCTTCCTTTTTTAGGGGTTTTGGTAACTTCAACAATAACTGTTCTACCTTCAAAAGTAACATTTCTAAACCCTTTTAGGACTTTATCTTCCCAATTCTTTTCAATTTCAAAGAAAGAGAAACTTTTAAGTATCTCAATTTTACCTATTTCAACATTACCTTTTGGCAAATTTTCATTGATCAGCCCCATTAATCTGGCCGGATTCAATCTGTCCATTTTGCCAATGTTAATATAGAATCTTGTAAAATCTTCGTTATTTCTGTTTCTTTCTTTAGAATCATCACCATTTAGATCTTCAGCATCTTCATAATACGAAAGGAATTGATTGAACTCAATGGAAACAAATCTTTTGATAAGTTCCTCACGATCAATATGTTTCAATTGTTCATTGATGCTGTCTAGGTAACTGCTAATCTGGTTTTCATTTACCTGAACATCTTTTACTTTTTCTATTAGATTAAATAGTTGTTTTTCACAAATTTCTCGACCATTAGGAACTTCTTCATGAATGAATTTTTTACCAATTTTAGCTTCAATAGGTCTTAATTTGCTTTTCTCTTTATTATTGATGATAGCAATAGAAACACCCTGTTTACCGGCTCTTCCTGTTCTTCCGCTTCGGTGGGTATATAACTCTATTTGATCAGGGAGCTTATAATTGATAACGTGTGTTAGTTCATCAACATCCAAACCTCTGGCGGCCACGTCGGTGGCAACCAATAATTGAAGGTGTTTTGCTCTAAACTTTTCCATAACGATATCACGTTGTGCTTGTGAAAGATCGCCATGTAAAGCATCGGCATTGTAACCATCATCGATTAGTTTTGAAGCAATATCTTTGGCTTCTCTACGAGTTCTGCTAAAAATGATTCCATATATATCCGGATTAATATCAACAAGCCTTTTTAAGGCAGCATACCTGTTTCTTTCAGATACCAAATAATACTCGTGTAAAACATTGGTAGCTCCTGAATTTTTCTTTCCGGCACTAATCTCTACAGGTGATTTGAGGTAGTTTTTAGCAATTTCATCCACTTCTTTAGGGAAAGTAGCAGAGAATAGCAATGTTTGTTTTTCAGAAGGTGTTGTTTTTAAAATGTGGTCTAAATCTTCTTTAAAGCCCATATTTAACATTTCATCGGCTTCATCTAACACTAACCACTGAATATTATTGAGGTGTAACTTTTTTCTGTTAATAAGATCAACGGTACGCCCTGGAGTACCAATTACTATTTGAGCACCTTTTTTTAAGGTTCTGATCTGTTCTTCAATATTAGCACCACCATAAACAGTAGCTACTTTAATTTTTTCTGTATATTTTGTAAAATCTTCAATATTGTTACCAATTTGGATAGCTAACTCTCTTGTTGGAGAGAGTATTATAGCTTGTGTTGAAGAATCCTCAGTATCTAATTGTTCTAAAATAGGTAAACTAAAAGCAGCTGTTTTACCGGTTCCGGTTTGTGCAAAAGCTTTCAGATCTTTTTTAGATGAAAGGATTTGAGGAATAGTTTGTTGTTGAATAGGTGTTGGTTGAACATACCCTAAATCGTCAAGGGCATCTACAATGGCTCGGCTTAGACCAAGCTCTACGAATAGCGACATATTTTTATATTTATCTAACGTTGGGCTCCAAATTTATATACCGACAGCAGATAAATAAGCCACTTGTTAATGAGCTGGCAAAAGTACACTTAATTTGGATATAACAACTATAAATTATTGATTTTTAATTTTTTTGAGTTGTTTTTCAAAATTAGGATTGTTAAGATGGGTTAAATTGTTTTGTACAATTCCGTTTTGATCTATGATAATAGCCCTAGAAAAACTTACGTTAAGCCAATCAACTTCAGTTAAATCAGTAGTAAATTGTGTATTTTGATTGGTTATTTTAGATAATATCTGCTGCTTCCACTTATTATCAGAGTTCTTGCTGTTTATCCCTACAAAGAAATATTCAGGATAATTCTTTTCCAGATAACTTACTCTTTTGGCACAATTATCAATTTGATAAAGACCTGTTGGCCATGTGTAGATAATAGTCTTTTTATTGTGCAGAACATCAGCAATATTCACTTTTTTACTATCAACAGCATACAATTCTATATTTGGTAATTTACTTCCGATAGGCAGTTTTTCCGATGCTTTTAAAAGATTGGAGATTTCATTTTTAAAACTTTCGTTTGTTTCATTATTAAAGAAAAGTTCTTTGGCATCTTCTTTTTCATCTGCAGAAGCACTTTCATCCATTAAGGTAAGCAATGCACCATGATAAAGGAATTTATCTTTAATGGTTTTTGACTTGATATTTTCGTAGGCCGCTTTCATAAAATTGTAGTAGAAAGAGGTTTGATAATTATCAATAAGTTGCTTTTCGTAAGCTAAATGATGAATATAATCTTCAATATATTGTGAGTAGGCATAATATTGAAAAAGATCATCGTCATTAATATCAATATCTTTTCTAAAACGATAAAAACTAGGGTCAGTATGAGGGTAATCCTCTAATTTTAAAGCTTTTTTATGTCTGTACGGATAAGCCTCTTTTATTCTGTAAAGAGGATAAAGTATGGTTATGTTTATAAGTTTATCAAAAGAAGGAGATACGTTTATCAATTCCTCTTTAAATTGCTCATAGAGTTTTGTTTTTACTTGTATGGATGAATCTATCTTTTTTTCAAAATCAAGCTGATCTAATTTGTAATAATCAAAAAAAGCTCTGTTTTCTTTTTCGTTAATCAAGAATAAGTTGATCAAAAAGTTATTTCTTTCCGCACCTTTACCACTAAAAACCAACGATTCATCAAAATCCCAAGTATTTAAACGGAATAGTAGACTATCCATTGGTTCTAAAAACAAATATTGCATTTCATTGCCATGGTTGAAAGTATATAAGCCCGTTGTTATAGAATCAAGAGCAATTAAAAATTTATGGTTAGTATCCAGTTTGGCAGAATCAATAGGCTTGTCATTTTTATAAACAACAACCTTATCAGATTTTGGATTTATTATCTGTCCGCCAAAATAAGTTATACCTTTCTCTTCAACTGTTTTATTACAGTTCAAAAAAAGCAAACCGGAAACTATATACAACAAATACCGCATTTAATCATTCTATTTTTAGAGTGCAATAAACACACTTTAGCTAAATAACGAACAAAATTAACCATTAGCACGGAGCTACATAGTTAATTAGATGTTAAATTGTAACAGCTTGGTAACGCCAAATTAATATGCTTTCATTACTTTTGCCGCAAATTTAAAAATAGATAAATGCTTACAGTTTCTAACTTATCCGTACAATTTGGTAAACGTATTTTGTTTGATGAGGTAAATACCGTTTTTACTCAGGGCAATTGTTATGGAATAATTGGTGCAAATGGTGCCGGTAAATCTACTTTTTTAAAAATCCTTTCGGGGCAGATGGACCCAACTTCCGGAAGCGTATCCTTAGAAAAGGGGAAACGTATGTCTGTGCTTTCGCAAGATCACTTTGCGTATGATGAGTTTCCTGTATTGGAAACTGTTTTGAAAGGTAATAAACCGTTGTACGATATCAAAACGGAAATAGATCGCTTATATGCAGATTATTCTGATGAAAATGCTGAAAGAATAGGAGAGTTGCAGGTTCAATTTGAAGAAATGCATGGTTGGAATGCCGAAAGTGATGCAGCGGCTCTGTTGTCGAGCTTAGGAATAAAAGAAGATTTGCATTATTCGTTGATGAAAGACCTTGACGGGAAGGCAAAAGTAAGAGTGTTGTTGGCGCAGGCATTATTTGGAAACCCTGATGTGTTGATTATGGACGAACCTACCAACGATCTTGATTTTGAAACTATAGGTTGGTTGGAGAACTTTTTAGCAAACTATGAAAACACTGTAATAGTTGTTTCACACGATAGGCACTTTTTAGATGCTGTTTGTACTCACGTTTCTGACATAGATTTTGGTAAAATAAATCATTATTCAGGTAACTATACATTTTGGTATGAGTCTAGCCAATTAGCTGCACGTCAGCGTTCTCAGCAAAACAAAAAAGCTGAAGAAAAGAAAAAAGAATTAGAAGAATTCATCAGACGGTTTTCTGCCAACGTTGCTAAATCTAAGCAAGCAACCAGTAGAAAAAAGATGATCGAAAAGTTGAATATTGAAGAAATAAGGCCTTCAAGCCGCCGCTATCCTGCCATTATTTTTGAGCAAGAACGTGAGGCCGGAGATCAGATACTTCATATTGAAGGACTTAAAAAGTCTATTGATGAAGAACTACTTTTTGATAAAGTACATGTTAACCTTACTAAAGGAGATAAAGTAGTAGTACTTTCAAGAGATTCGAGAGCTGTTACTGCTTTTTATGAAATTTTGAATGGAAATTTAAAAGCTGATGCAGGAAAATTTTCATGGGGAGTTACTACAACGCAAGCTTATTTACCTGTTGAAAATTCCAAATTTTTTGAAAATAGTTTGAATTTGGTTGATTGGCTTCGCCAATGGTCTAAAACAGAAGAAGAACGTGAAGAAGTGTATATCCGTGGTTTTTTAGGTAAAATGATCTTTAGTGGAGAAGAGGCTCTAAAAAAATGTAATGTACTTTCCGGAGGGGAGAAAGTAAGATGTATGCTTAGTAGAATGATGATGATACGCGCCAATGTGTTGATGATTGATGAACCAACTAACCATTTGGATTTGGAATCTATACAGGCATTTAACAATGGACTTAAAAACTATAAAGGTACTGTACTCTTCTCAACTCATGATCATGAGTTCGCTCAAACTGTTGCCAACAGAGTAATTGAATTGACTCCTAATGGTATCATTGATCGTTATATGACTTTTGACGAATATTTAGATGATAAAAAAATCAAAGAATTAAGAGAGCAGATGTACTCTTAATAT
>JAGQYU010000068.1:2809-10840 GCA_020435885.1 Flavobacteriaceae bacterium | reverse complement strand
GTTCAGGTGTTGATTGCCTATGTGTTTTCTTACCAACAACTTTTTCAAGAGTATACTTACAAGAAAATATACTTTAAAGATTATTCCCCTCCCAATATTCATAAAGACATTCAAATACTTTTTGAGACTTTTTTAATTTGATTTTATAGTTAACTGATCGTTTTTTTCGCTTTATGCGGAAGTACTATTTTCATGTTTAACTATAAATCTATATTAATGAAATTCATATTTAAAATTTTTATACTACTCTTTCCTTTAGTACTATTTTCACAGGAAACAATTAAAGGAATGGCCATGATCAAAACCAATGATGGCAAGGTTTCCGGACTTCCCGGAGCTACAGTTTATTGGCTGGGAACCGAAATAGGAACCACTACTAATGATAGCGGTTGGTTTACGATTCCATACAAACCCGAATATAAAAAACTGATATTCAGTTATGTGGGATATAAAACGGATACGGTTACAGTTAACGAACCTAAAGAAATACATCACTTTATGACTGAAGAAGGCCAATTAGATGAAGTATTGTTACAATCTAAGAAAGAAAAAACGGCTGTTTCGTATTTGCAATCGGCCAACATCATTACAGTTAATGAAGGCGAATTATTAAAAGCTGCTTGTTGTAACCTATCAGAAAGTTTTGAAACCAATCCATCTATTGATGTTAATTTTTCTGATGCCCTCACCGGAACCAAACAAATCAAGATGTTAGGTTTAACTAGTCCGTATATTTTGATAACGCAAGAAAACATTCCTTCGGTTCGTGGTGCATCGCAGGCTTTTGGGCTAACGTATACACCGGGTACATGGATAGAAAGTATTCAGATTACCAAGGGTACGGGTTCGGTTGTAAATGGTTTTGAGAGTATAGCAGGACAGATAAATGCCGAACTGAAAAAACCGTTGAACGATGATAAGTTGTACGTGAATTTATATTCTTCCTTAAACGGAAGGTTAGAATTGAATACACAATTCAGCCAAAAAGTTTCTGATAAATGGAGCACAAATTTATTCGTTCATGGAAATATGCGAACAGCAGAAATTGATGAAAACAATGATAATTTTTTAGACGCTCCACTGGCTAAGCAGATAAACATTATGAACAGATGGCAGTTTACAGATACTAAAAAAGGATGGGTTAGTTTTATCAATTTCAGATACTTAAAAGATGATAAACAGATAGGAGAAGTTGATTTTGACCCTGATGTTCATAAATTTATAACTACTAAATATGGTTCGGAAATTAACACTGAACGTTTTGATGTTTCCACAAAAATTGGATATGTTTTTCCGGAAACACCTTATAAAAGTATCGGTTTCCAAACAGCTTACAGTAATCACGATCAAGACTCTTATTATGGTTTGAACATCTATGACATAAACCACAAGAGTTTGTATACAAATTTGATCTATAATTCAATTTTAGGAAATACATTGCACAAATTCAAAACTGGAATCAGCTATACCCATGATACGTATGATGAATTGGTTATGGCTCAAGATTATGGAAGAGTTGAAAATTCGTTGGGAGGCTTTTTTGAATATAGTTATGATAATTTAGATGAGTTTAGTTTAGTGGCTGGGCTTAGAATTGACACGCATAATTTATTGGGCACATTTTTAACACCCCGTTTGCATATTAGGTATGCTCCTTGGGAGAAGGGCGTTTTGAGAGCATCAGTAGGGAGAGGTAAAAGAAGTGCCAACATTTTTGCGGAGAACCAGCAACTTTTTGCTTCTTCCAGAACAATTTCCATCAATGAGAACAATGGTAATATTTATGGTTTAAACCCCGAAATTGCATGGAACTTTGGCGTTAGTTATTTACAAGGTTTTCAGCTTTTTGGGAAGGATGCAGATATAACGGCAGATTTTTACAGTACGCAATTTACTAATCAGGTGGTGGTAGATGTTGATGAAAGTCCGCAGCAGGTTTTGTTTTATGATTTGGATGGAAGCTCTTATGCAAATAACTTACAAGTTCAGTTTAACTACGAACCTACTACTAATTTAGAACTAAGACTGGCGTATAAACTCTATGATGTTAAAACAGATTTTCAAAAAGGAAAGTTAGAAAAACCGTTGCAAGCCGCACATCGCTTTTTTGGGAACATAGCTTATGAAACTAAGGCGAAGCAAAATGGTTCACAATGGAAATTTGATTATACCTATAATTTATTAGGCAAACAACGATTGCCTTACACAGGCAGTAACCCATCTGAGTATCAGTTAGCAGATTACTCACCAGGTTACAGCCAAATGAATGCTCAGGTAACCAAAGTATTTACAAAAAACTTTGAAATTTACCTTGGCGGAGAAAATTTAACAGGATATACACAAGAAAATCCTATTTTAGCAGCGGATGATCCTTTCAGTCCTTATTTTGATAGTAGTATTGTGTATGCTCCGGTATTAGGAAATATGTACTATGCAGGATTACGATTTAAAATAGATTAATTATGAAAAAAGTTTTTATAGTATTTTTAACGATGATAACATTTGCTGTATCAGCTGAAGCGCAAGAAAAATCAAAAAATGCAAAAGCTAAATTTGTAGTAAAAGGCAATTGCGAAATGTGCAAAGAAAGAATTGAAAAAGCGGCCTTGTTAACCAAAGGAGTAAAGTATGCAAATTGGAATATAGATAGCAAAGAGTTCAATTGCATTTACAATGAGAACAAGGTTACCGTAACCGATATTAAAAAGGCTATTGCAAAAGTAGGCCACGATACTGAAGAAACAAAAGCAACAGATGAGGCTTACAAAGCTTTACATGAATGTTGCCAATACGATAGAGAAAATAATAACCAATAACTAATTAATTTTTTATGAAGAAACAAATTTTAGCAACAGTTTTGTTCCTTTTTATAGGTATTTCATTTACGGCATGTAAGAATGAAAAAAAGGATGACACTAAAGAAGAAGCTACTACAGATGTAGTTTACCAATGTCCAATGGACTGTGAAAAAGGTAAAACCTACGAGGAAGCCGGTAAATGTCCGGTTTGTAAGATGGATCTAAAAGCCAAAGAAGCTGATTCAGGTGAAGCGGACCATGAGCATGACCAAGCATGTAATTGTGCTGATGGAGAAGAGTGTACCTGCCCTGATGGAGAGTGTAAATGTTCTGAAGAAACAAAAAAGGAAATGACCACAGCTTGCAAAATGTGTGGAGACAAGGAATGTAGCTGCAATATGAAAAAAGCTTAAAAGCCTAACAGTTTACAAATAAAAAACGCCTTGATTTTTCAAGGCGTTTTTTTGTTTTATAAAAGTATCGAAATTCTCGACTTACATCATACCCGGCATTCCGCCACCCATTGGAGGCATTCCACCGGCAGGGGCTTCTTCTTTAATATCAACTAAAGCACATTCTGTAGTAAGGATCATTCCGGCAACAGAAGCTGCATTTTCTAAGGCAATACGTGTTACTTTAGTTGGGTCTATAATACCTTCTTTGAACATATTTACATATTGTTCAGATTTAGCATTGAAACCGAAGTCTTTTTTACCTTCAATTACCTTAGCTACCACTACAGAACCTTCACCACCAGCATTTTCTACAATAGTACGTAATGGTTCTTCAATAGCTCTGGCGATGATTTGAATACCTGTAGTTTCGTCTAAAGCATCAGTAGTTATTTTACCTAATACATCTTTAGCTCTTACCAAAGCAACACCACCACCGGCAACAATACCTTCTTCAACAGCAGCTCTAGTTGCATGCAATGCATCATCTACACGGTCTTTTTTCTCTTTCATTTCAACTTCAGAAGCAGCACCTACATACAACACAGCAACACCTCCGGCTAATTTAGCCAAACGTTCTTGTAATTTTTCTTTGTCGTAATCTGATGTAGTAGTTTCAATTTGTGCTTTTATTTGAGCAACTCTGGCATCAATATCTTTTTTGTTTCCGGCACCGTTAACAACAGTAGTATTGTCTTTATCAATAGTAACGCGTTCAGCAGTACCAAGCATATCCATAGTAGCATTTTCTAGTGTAAAGCCTCTTTCTTCAGCTATTACAGTTCCACCTGTAAGGATGGCAATATCCTCTAACATTGCTTTGCGTCTGTCACCAAAACCTGGAGCTTTTACAGCAGCAATTTTAAGTGCTCCTCTTAATTTGTTAACTACTAATGTAGCCAACGCTTCTCCTTCCACATCTTCTGCAATAATTAATAAAGGTTTACCTGATTGTGCAACCGGTTCTAACACCGGCAACAAATCTTTCATAGAAGATATCTTTTTATCATATAATAGGATATATGGATTATCAAGATCAGTTACCATTTTTTCAGAGTTGGTAACAAAATATGGAGATAGGTAGCCTCTGTCAAATTGCATACCTTCTACAATATCCACATAAGTTTCAGTACCTTTAGCTTCTTCAACGGTAATAACACCTTCTTTGCCTACTTTTTCAAAAGCTTCTGCTATAAGATCACCAATGGTTTCATCATTGTTGGCAGAGATAGAAGCAACTTGCTTTATCTTATCTATTTTGCTACCAACAACTTGCGATTGATTTTTAAGGTCAGCTACGATAGCTTCTACAGCTTTGTCTATACCTCTTTTAAGATCTAGTGGATTAGCACCTGCTGCTACGTTTCTAAGGCCTTCTTTTACAATAGCTTGTGCAAGAACTGTTGCGGTTGTAGTGCCATCTCCGGCAAGGTCATTGGTTTTAGAGGCAACCTCCTTAACCATTTGAGCTCCCATATTTTCTAAAGCATCTTCCAATTCAATTTCTTTAGCAACAGTAACACCATCTTTAGTTATGGTAGGTCCGCCAAAAGCTTTACCTATAACAACATTACGGCCTTTTGGGCCAAGCGTCACTTTTACTGCATTTGCCAATGCATCTACACCACGTTTTAAGCCTTCGCGTGCTTCTATATCAAAAATTATATCTTTTGCCATTTTTTTCTTAGTTTAATTTTAGGTTAGTATATTATATGATAGCTAAAATATCACTTTCTCTCATTATCAAATAATCGCCTCCGTCAAGTTTCAATTCAGTTCCGGCATATTTTCCGTAAAGAACTGTATCGCCAACTTTTACTGTTAAAGGCTCATCTTTTGTTCCGTTACCAACGGCAACAACTTTTCCTTGTTGAGGTTTTTCTTTTGCTGAATCTGGAATATAGATACCTGATGCAGTTTTGGTTTCTGCTGCCAAAGGCTCTATAACTACTCTGTCTGCTAGAGGTTTGATATTTAGTTTACCCATGTTGTAATAATTTTAGTTAATTAAATCGAATTGGTTATAGTCTAAAAATATGCCAAGCTCAAAAAATATGACATATAGACATTTTTTTATCAATGTGTTTGTACGAGTTATTTGTTGTGACAAAATAAAAAATGCCAACGTGTCATTTTCGTTGGCATTTTGATATAAAATATATATAACTTCTGATTAGTTTGAGGTTGAATCGGCAGCAGTGTTTTGCTCTGATGGAAATGGAGCAACATCGTTTGTGTTTTGTCTGTCATTAAAAGTTTCTTCAATTAAAGAATCATCACTTTCAATTCCTCTGCTTATCGAAAAATTAGACAGCAATATCAATGCAAAAAGTGCTATTGCTAGTGTCCAAGTGGCTTTGTCTAAAAAGTTTGTTGTGTTTTGAACGCCACCTAGATTTTGTGTTCCCTGTCCTCCAAATGATGAGGATAAACCGCCTCCTTTTGGATTTTGAACCATAATAATAAGTATAAGCAGCAATGCTACTACAACTATTAAGATTAAGAATATTGTATATGACATGATTTACGTATTATTTTTCTGTAAAAATTTAATCGCTTTAATTCGGTCTGCAAAGAAACTACTTTTTTCCGGATATTTCAAACTTAAAATTTTAAAAGCTTGTATGGCTTTATCGTACTTTTTTTGTTCTAAATAAACACGTGCCAAGGTTTCCGTCATAAGGCTTTCATTTTCGATAGTACTTTCAACAGAAATATCTAAATTTTCATCAGTTGGCGAAGCAGCTATTTTCGGTTTATTTTTAATAAATTGCTCAATAAGATCGAACCTATTATCCTTATCAGTCTTTGTAGTTTTTACTGGTATATCTGGTGTAAACTCAGGTGCTTTTTCTTCTTTTATTTTATTGGTCTCAGACCTATCAATGGGTTTAATATTGGTTAGTTGCAGCCATTCGTTAAAAGAGTGCATCTCAGAAATATCAAATACCAACGGTTTGCCAATATTTAATTCCTCTTCTACTTTTTTTATGGTTTGATTCTCAGTAGTTTTGGGGATTGTAATTGGTTCTTTAACTTGTTTTTCTTGAGTGGTAACTTCTTCAACATCAATAACTTCAGTCTGATTTATCAGTCGTTTTTCTTTTTCAATGGTTTCTTCAATATCCAGTGTATCAGAAGTAATCAAATCAAACAAAACAGATCTGTTTGCAGTATAAGCAGCTACGGTCTTTAAGGTATTGTTATACTTATAACTTTTGTGCTGTCTAAAACCTTCTAATTGTACTACTCTTGCAGCCTGAAAATAGGGATATGATTCCAATATTTCATCAATGGCATTGGTTTGCTCCGGAGTTACGAAACGAGGGTTTTCTAATAATGATATGAATTCAGTGATGTTCATACTACCATTTAGCTACAGCTGCGTTAAAAATATCTTGTGTTATTCGTTCAAAGATTTCATCCAATGCAGTTTCCAACGTGCCACCTATCAACTGTTCATTTGCACCATAATCATAGAAAAAAGAGAAGTTCTTTTCAAAATTATCTTCCTCTTTTAATTTATTATAGAAACGGACATGAACTGTAATTGATAATCGGTTTTGTGCCGCTGTTTGGTCTGCTGTAGCCGTAACGGGAATTATCTTATAATCCACAATTTCACCTTCAAAGTGCAAATCACCTCCAGAAGATGTTTGTTTTAAATTGGTCTGTCTTGTAAACAAATCTTGCAAAGCAACTGTAAATTTCTGACTTACAGAAGGTTCAACCAATGGGGCATTGTTAGGAAAATAGTCTATCTGAACAGTTTCTCCAGTAATTGGCCCTGATCCTGTAAAATTATATATACCACAGCTTTGTGCGGTAAAAAGTAGTAAGAATGCTATAAAAACTATTTTCTTCATGTGACGAATGGCAAATAAACGATTAAACGGTTGAAATTACAAATCGAATTGCTTGATTTTTCTGTACAATGTCCGTTCGGAGATTCCCAGCTCTTTAGCAGCAAGTTTTCGCTTATTGCTGTTGCGTTCCAATGCTTTTTTAATCATTTCATATTCTTTTTCTTGAAGCGATAAGGGTTCGTCAACGGTTTCAGCGTCTTGAAAAGTATCTTCATAATCATCATTAGCATCATCGTTTGCATGAAAAACTTCTGCTTTTTGTGGTGAGATGATCTCTACCATATTTTCAGGCTCCTCTATTTCGGTATCATTACCATATATTTTTTGGATAAGCCGTTGTGTCTGTTCTTTGTTTTTAACATTGGCCCCGTTTTCCATCAACTCTAAAGTGAGTTTTTTAAGATCATTAATATCATTTCGCATATCAAAAAGTACCTTGTAAAGTATTTCTCTTTCATTGGCAAAATCACTTCCTTTAGACTGATTTTCAATCAGTGCGGGGAAATTTGAACTGTAATCCGGCAAATAGTGCTTAAGCGTTTGTCCGTTTATATTTCTATTTTGTTCAATAACAGACATTTGCTCAGTAATATTTCTTAATTGGCGGATGTTTCCTTTCCATGAATAATTGCTAAGTACATTCAGCGCATCTGGCTCCAACCGCAAGGTTGGCATATTGTATTTTTGAGCAAAGTCTGAGGCAAACTTTCTGAATAATAAATGAATATCTTCATCTCTGTCTCTTAGAGGAGGTAGGTGTATTTCTACTGTACTTAAACGATAATAAAGATCTTCTCTAAACTTGCCTTTATGGATGGCTTCCATCATATTTAAATTAGTGGCTGCTACAATACGAACATTTGTTTTTTGAACTTTAGAAGAACCTACTTTTATAAATTCTCCATTCTCCAAAAC
>JAGQYU010000068.1:0-2712 GCA_020435885.1 Flavobacteriaceae bacterium | reverse complement strand
CGGGTTTGTGTAGCACCGGTAAATGAGCCTTTTTCGTGACCAAACAGTTCGCTGTCAATAGTTCCTTCAGGTATTGCACCACAGTTAACAGCAATATATTTTGCGTGTTTTCTATGCGATAACTGGTGAATGATCTTAGGTATATTCTCTTTACCAACACCGCTTTCTCCGGTAACCAATACGGAAATGTCCGTTGGGGCAACCCTAATAGCTTTTTCTAAAGCACGGTTAAGTTGCGGATCATTACCAATAATGCCAAAGCGTTGTTTTATGGTTTGTAAACTTTCCATATGTGTGTTTACAGTTTTTTATTGATTTTCTGAATACCCTACTGCTTTTCCAATCAATGTGGTAGAGGTACAATCTTCAATGTTAACGTTTACAAAATCACCTATTTTGTAGTTTTCTTTAGGGAAAACAACTACGGTATTTTGTGTATTTCTGCCTTTCCAGTGAGCATCTGATTTTTTAGAAGTACCTTCAATCAAAACTTCTTCAATGTTGCCCACATGTTGTTTTGTTCTGTATAGTGAATGTTCTTGTTGCAAGTCTATGATCTCTGCCAAGCGTCTTTTCTTTATTTCTAAAGGCACATCATCTTCCATTCTTTTTTCTGCCAGCGTTCCGGGTCTTTCAGAGTATGCAAACATAAATCCGAAGTCATATTTTACATATTCCATTAAGGATAATGTTTGTTGATGGTCTTCTTCAGTCTCGCCACAAAAACCTGCTATCATATCTTGCGAAAGCGCAATATCAGGGATAATTTTATAGATATTATCTACCAATTCAATATACTCTTCTCTAGTATGTTGGCGATTCATCTTCTCTAACATTCTGGTGCTACCCGATTGTACCGGTAAGTGAATATATTTACAAATATTGTTGTGTTTTGCCATAGTGTGGATAACATCCAACGTCATATCCTGCGGATTAGAAGTTGAAAATCTAAAACGCATTTTAGGGAATGCAATGGCACACATATCTAATAGCTGAGCAAAATTTACAGCAGTTGCCTGTGCAATTTCTGAAGCTTTAGAAAAGTCTTTTTTCAAACCACCCCCATACCATAAATAACTATCTACATTTTGGCCAAGTAGCGTTACTTCCTTAAAGTTTTTATCAGCTAATTCTTGAATTTCTTTTAAAATACTTTTAGGATCACGGCTGCGTTCTCTGCCTCTGGTAAAAGGAACTACGCAAAAAGTACACATATTGTCACAGCCACGTGTTATGGAAACAAAAGCTGTAACCCCATTGCTGTTAAGCCTTACAGGAGAAACATCGCCATACGTTTCTTCTTTAGAAAGAATTACGTTTACAGCATCTCTACCTGCTTCAACTTCTTCCACCAAGTTTGGAAGGTCTCTATATGCATCAGGGCCAACAACCAGATCAACTATTTTTTCCTCTTCTAAAAACTTTGCTTTTAAACGCTCCGCCATACAGCCCAACACGCCAACTTTCATAGAAGGGTTTATTTCTTTGATTTTATTATAATATTGTAAACGCTTGCGTACTGTTTGTTCTGCCTTATCTCTAATGGAGCAGGTATTTACCAATACCAGATCAGCTTCTTCCAAACGCTTTGTAGTATTAAAACCTTGTTTGGCTAGGATAGAAGCTACAATTTCACTGTCATTCAAATTCATCTGGCAACCATAACTTTCTATAAAAAGCTTTTTATGATTTCCTTTAATATGCTCAGTTACCAAGGCTTGCCCTTGTTTCTTTTCTTCTATGATATGATCTCCGTTCATTAGTTAAAATTGGACTGCAAAGATATGACCAAATTATAAAAAATATGACATAATGACAGTTAAATTATTTCTTAAATTAGATTCAGGATTAAATTTAAAAGGATGTGTAAGGACAATATTAAATTAATACTTCAAAAATTTGCACCAAATTTGTTTTCTATTGTTGATTCATTGATTGATTACAATGAGCTTTGTGAAAGAATTAAGGGATTTCTTAAAAAAAATGATGGGAAAATTCGCCCTAAAAATTTTATTAGCATCATTATTAATATTATGTTGGAAACAAGTGGTAAAACAAATAATGATAGATTATATATTAATGAGTTAGTATTCATTGATAAGAAAATAGAAAAAGCACTTGAGATAATTCCAAAAGAAAAATATAAGAAATTAGGAGAGTTATTCAAAAGTATGATTTTTGACTTTAGCCAATTATCAATATTGAATCCTATTGGCGAAGTCTTATCACTATTGAAATTAAATGAAAGACCTAATTATAGTTTTGTTGATTATGAAGTCAATTTTCCGAATGGTAAATCAAAAGATTTTAAATTTAGGAATAATCTCAACGGGAAATATGAAATAGTTGAAGTTGTAAATATTTCTTTTGACTCGACAAAGTATCAAAATCAAGATGGATTGAAAAAATATATATGTGATAAGTTAGATTATAAAATAAAAGAAGAGACAAGAAATCTTGATCCGAATTTTGATAAAAGTAGTCTAAAATTTTTAATAATAATTCATGGACTGGATATTGAGATAGCAAAGGAGTCAGAAGCTATTTTTAGAGAGTTTAAAAAGAGAAAAGGTAAAATATGCGTAAATAGAGATTATGATATTTTTCCAATTTTTTCTATCTATAATGACACTAAATTGGGTTTTACAACTTATGATTTTGACGAGATTACCAATATTTTAAAACCTCATTAAAAAAAATCTATATACTTTT
>JAGQYU010000067.1:32576-34877 GCA_020435885.1 Flavobacteriaceae bacterium | reverse complement strand
TTTTAATTTGGATGATTTTAATATAAAGGGATTTGCACTTCTAACGGTGTCTTTATCGTCAAATTTATCTACAAAAATGGAAAGGTTGTCATTATCTTCACCTTTATGTGTTCTGAGAAAAAATCTAAGTCCATCTATAGTTACTTCACTCAGATTGACCTTATTATTCTTAATATTCTTATAATTTAGAAGTGAGGTTGTTAAGCTGTTTATATAAATCATCGAATCATTATGATGATCGTTTACCCTAACACCTTTCAGTCTAATATTTCCCAAATATGAAAGATCAACTTTCTTTATCAGAATATCAGTATTGTACTTTTCATTAATACTCTCTGTAAAATAGTTGGCAACTTTAGTTTGTACAATTGGAAGTGAGAAAAGTAGTACCAAAACAACTATCAAAAGCAATAATGCCAGCAAAGTTCTTACAATTATTTTTTTTGCCTTTTTGATAGTTCTAAATTTATAAATTTGCGTAGCTAAAAATACATAATTTACAGGCACAAATTTTATGCCTTTTCTTAAAAGTGACAACTAAAAAAAATATTTACATACTAGCCATCGAATCTTCTTGCGATGACACCAGCGTTGCCGTATTAGAAAACGACAAAGTATTGTCTAATGTTGTAGCAAATCAAGAAATACATTCTCAATACGGAGGTGTTGTTCCGGAGTTGGCCTCAAGGGCACATCAACAAAATATCATTCCGGTAGTTCATCAAGCATTGCTTAAAGCTAAAGTTAACAAAAAAGATCTGGATGCCATTGCTTTTACCAAAGGCCCCGGACTATTAGGTTCGTTGTTAGTAGGTACTTCTTTTGCTAAATCAATGGCCTTGGCTTTAAATATTCCATTGATTTCTGTTAATCATATGCAAGCACATATTCTGGCTCATTTTATTGATGATGAAAAGCAGCAAAAACCTACTTTTCCTTTTTTGTGCTTGACCATAAGTGGGGGACATACACAAATAGTAAAGATCAATAATTATTTTGATATGGAAATCATTGGCGAAACTACTGATGATGCCGTTGGCGAGGCTTTTGACAAATCTGCAAAAATATTAGGATTACCCTATCCCGGTGGGCCATTGATAGATAAATATGCGCAACTGGGCAATCCAAAAGCATTTGAATTCCCTCATCCTAAAACAGAGAATCCTTTGGATTTTAGTTTTAGCGGACTAAAAACTTCCATTTTATATTTTATACAGCGGAATGAAGCTAAAGACCCTAATTTTATTAAGGACAACCTGAATGATATCTGTGCTTCCATACAATTTACCATTGTAAACATTTTGATGGAAAAGATAAAATTAGCCATTGAAAAGACCGGAATTCAGCAAATTGCCATTGCCGGAGGTGTTTCAGCCAATTCAGGGATACGAAATGTGCTTCAAAATGCTTCAAAAGAGTTTGGTTGGAAAACGTACATTCCAAAATTTGAATACACTACTGATAATGCTGCGATGATTGGTATTGTAGGATATCACAAATATTTAGAAAAAGATTTTGATACACTATCAGTAGTCGCAACTGCCAGAATGAAATTCTAAAAACAAAAAACCGATGTATGTAAAAGCATCGGTTTTTTTATTACATCATTGCGGCTGCAATGCGTTTGTATATTCCTTTTTTGAGCTTATCTCTAATAGCAGAAAAAGCAGTAATGGTTTCAGTTACATCATCTAATGTATGGGCTGCTGTTGGTATTAATCGCAATAAAATCATACCTTTTGGAATTACCGGATACACCACAATTGAGCAGAAAATACCATAATTTTCTCGTAAGTCTTGAACCAGTGCCATAGCCTCTGGTATGTCGCCTTCTAAAAATACAGGAGTTACACAAGTGTTGGTTCTTCCAATATCAAAACCATTTTCTTTAAGCCCTGATTGTAGTGCATTTACATTTTCCCAAAGTTTGGCTTTAAGTTCCGGCATAGTACGCAACATATCCAAACGTTTTAAAGCCCCTTTAACCATCGCCATAGGCAATGACTTAGCAAACATTTGCGAACGCATATTGTATTTTAAATGCTGAACAACATCATTATCAGCAGCGAAAAAGGCTCCAAAACCCGCCATAGATTTTGCAAAAGTGGCAAAATACACATCTATTCCATCTTGTATGCCTTGTTCTTCACCTGCACCTGCACCTGTTTCACCAAGTGTTCCAAAACCATGCGCATCATCAACTAATAACCTGAAATTGTATTTCTTTTTAAGCGCCACGATTTCTTTCAACTTACCTTGCTCACCTCTCATTCCAAAAACTCCTTCAGAAATAACTAAAAT